>DQGF01000539.1 GCA_003525045.1 Pseudomonas sp.
TCATCCTCAACCGGTGGGGGTGGTTCGACCACTGGCTGTGGGATCGGCTCGGGCGGTGGCGGCACCACCACCGGTGGTGCCGGCTGCGAGAATTCGATGGTCATCGGCGGAATCTCCGGCGGCACCACTGGCAGTGCCGGCGGCGGTGTCTGGTTGACCCAGACAATCACCGCGCCATGCAGCACCAGCGCGAACACCCCCAGCAAGACCCCTTCCCGGCGACTCAACACGCGCTTTGGCGTGCTGTGCAACCGCGACAACGCCAGGGGCTCCCGGAAGATCCGGCCAAGGTCGAGCAGTTCGCCACCGGGTGCCGGGTGCCGAAACACCTCTAGGGCACTTGCGGCGCTCTGGACATTGCCCATTCATTGACTCCTTTAAAGATTCAAATTGAACACGCGCCTGGACTCTGACTAACGTGCCGGTTCCGATTGCGTCATTGTCAAAGGCTTCAGAGAAAACACCTGATCATCCGTCAGCTTTTGCACATCGACTCGATGGGGAAAGATGTTCTTTTCCACGAACAAGTCATCGACCTGCTGCAAGGCCTGAACGTCCCGCTGCTCAAGCGGCAACAACGACTCGTCACCCCAACTGCGCAGCCGCTGCGAGACTTCCAGCGGAATGTCGTTGACCTTAGCGAAGACCCGGGCGTCCTCGTCCGCATTCTGCTGCGCCCACTCGAACGCCTTGGCGAAACGCTGCAGCACGTCACCGAGCGCTTTGCGTTTTAGCGGATCGGTCAGGACTTCATCGGAGGCGGTAATAAAGGTCAGCCCGGTATTGATGCCCTCGCCGCTGACCAGCACCCGCGCGCCTTGCTGCTCGGCGAAGGCCTATAGATACCGAACGTCGCCCAGGCTTCGATCTTGCCGGCGCTGAACGCCGACAAGGCATCGGTCGGCAGGACGAACCCGAAACAAAAGCGCGGCACCCGACAGCAACACCCTCGCAGATTTCCAGACACGGATCGGCATAACGGAACATCCCTGTATCAATGGATTGGTAGCGGTATCAGCCATGGGCGAAACGCCGGACAGTATTGTTCGAGGTCTGGCGCTCGATGATGGGTGCAGCTTCCACTTCAACCCCCAGCAAACTCAGGAGCCGTGCACGGATCGCCTGAAAACCCTCCTGCCCGGTGTCTCGAGCCCGTGGCAGGTCGATCGACAACTGTTCGGCGATCTTGCCGTTCGCCAGCACGATGACCCGATCGGCCAAGAGGATGGCTTCATCCACGTCATGGGTCACTAGCAGCACGGCCGGGTTGTGTTTACGCCACAACTCGATGATCAGCCGATGCATGCGAATCCGGGTCAACGCATCGAGGGCGGCGAACGGTTCATCGAGCAGCAACAGCTTGGGCTCGCGCACCAGGCCACGGGCCAGGGCCACCCGTTGCGCTTCGCCGCCAGAGAGCGTGGCCGGGTAGGCTTCGAGCCGATGGGCCAGCCCCACTTCCGTCAGGGCCTGCACTGCACGTGCCTTGGCGTCCGGAATGTGCAAACCGAGAATCACGTTTTTCCAGGCGCGCTTCCAGGGCATCAATCGAGGCTCCTGAAACACCGCGGCCCGCGCCTTGGGCACCAACAGCTGGCCACTGTCGATACTGTCCAGGCCCGCCAGGCTACGTAGCAAGGTGGTCTTGCCCGAACCGCTGGCCCCGAGCAGCGCGACGAATTCGCCCGGGGCGATGTCCAGATCCAGGCCGTCGATGACCCGCTGCTGGCCGAACTGGCGCACCACATTGCGCAGTTGTACCGGGGCCGACGAATGCAGGTTTTTTGCCGCGTCCGAAAAATCGATGCTCGACATATCAGTTCCTCACAAAAGATGGGCGCCAGGCCAGGGCAAAACGCTCCAGCGTACGGATCAGTCCGTCGATCAACAGGCCGAGGACGCTGTAGATAAGCAGGCAGATCACGATCACATCGGTGCGCATGAAGTCCCGCGCATCACTGGCCAGGAAACCGATGCCGGCGGTGGTGTTGATCTGCTCGACGAACACCAGGGCCAGCCAGGAAATCCCCAGGGAATAGCGCAAGCCGACAAAGAATGAGGGCAAGGAGCCGGGCAGGATCACATGCCAGATCAGCTCGCGACGATTGAGGCCCAGGGTGTTGGCGGCCTCGATCAACTTGGGGTCGATGTTACGAATCCCGGCGAACAGGTTCAGGTACACCGGGAAGGTGGTACCGGTGACGATCAGCGCGACCTTGGTGAATTCGCCGATGCCGAACCAGAGGATGAACAACGGCACCAGTGCCAGCGAAGGAATGGTGCGCAGCATCTGCATCGGCGAATCGAGGATCACCTCACCGCGCTTCGACAGGCCGGTGATCAGTGCGGCGACGACACCGATACCGACGCCGATACTCAAGCCCAGCAGTGCTCGCTGCAGGGACACCAGCAAATGCTTGCCCAGCTCTCCGGAAACGATCATCGCCCAGAGCGTGCCACCGATCTGCGACGGTGCGGCGATGACCCGTTGCGGAATAAGCCCCGCCTGCGAGGCCAGTTCCCACAACAGCAGCAGCGCAATCGGGCTGAGCAAGCGCAGCAATACCTCGGGGGTGCGCCAGTTACGTACCCAGTTGGGGATCAACCGCGACGCGCCCTGCAGATCACTGGTGAGGCGTGCAGCCTTATCGACGGAAAACGAGCTACTGGCGCTCGGGGTATTGAAGGTCTTTTCAGTCATCAGGCTTCCTTCCTTATAAAGAACATGGCTCAAGGCGCCATGCGTCAGCTTCGGATTCATGCTATTCGCATAAAAAACCTCAGTGAAATTCTTTTTAGGAATAACCTAATATGATTAAAACTCAGATAAACAAGAGACCAGATAAATTATTTGCATAATGAATGCGCCCAGACCCCGGCCCTTCCGGGCTCTGGCGCTGACACGGATTAAAATGCGCTTTGCTGATATCTAACAATTATCAAGATTCATTAATTTAATAATTAACTTAGAACAAAATGGCATTTCACAGGCCCGCCCTCCTGCGCCTACTTTCGTCACCACAGACCGACCCCAATGCCAGGTGGAGGCTTGAATCACGCCCAGACAACGACAAGGAACCCAGCATGAGTATTGAATTCATCGGTTACATCGGCGGCCATCACTCTTCGGAAATCCACCCCCGCAGCGGCCCTACCCTGCAACCCGAGTACGTGGAAAAAGTCGCCCGCGCCCATGACGAGGCCGGTTTCGATCGCGCCCTGGTGGCCTTCCACTCCAACAGTCCGGACAGCACGCTGATTGCCTCCCATGCCGCCAGCGTGACGAAAAACCTGAAGTTCCTCATCGCCCACCGCCCGGGGTTTGCCGCGCCGACCCTGGCCGCGCGGCAGTTCACCACGCTCGATGTGTTCAATGGCGGGCGCACCGCCGTGCACATCATTACCGGCGGCGATGACCGCGAACTGCGGGCCGACGGCAGCTACATCGGCAAGGACGATCGCTATGCGCGCACCGATGAATACCTCGATGTGCTGCGCCAGGAATGGACCAGCGAAAAACCGTTCGACTATCAGGGTAAGTATTACCAGGTCGAGGGCGCGCACTCGACGGTGAAGTCGCCGCAACAGCCGCACATTCCGTTGTATTTCGGCGGCTCGTCGACGGCGGCCATCGAGGTCGCGGGCAAGCATGCGGATGTCTATGCGCTGTGGGGTGAAACCTACGAGCAAGTGCGCGAGGTGGTCAATCAGGTGCGTGCCGAGGCGGCCAGGCATGGCCGCGAGATTCGCTTCAGCCTGTCGCTGCGCCCGATTTTGGCGGACACCGAAGAACTGGCTTGGGAACGTGCCGAGCGCATCCTGCAACAGGCTACCGCCCTGGCCGAGCAGAACGGTTTTGTCCGCCGCGAACCGCCGAACGAAGGCTCCCGACGCTTGCTGGCGGCAGCGGTCCAGGGTTCGCGCCTGGACAAGCGCCTGTGGACCGGAATCGCCGGTTTGCTCGGCGCACAAGGCAACTCGACGTCACTGGTGGGCACCCCGGAACAAGTGGCCGAGGCCCTGCTCGACTATTACGACCTGGGCATCACCACCTTCCTGATCCGCGGCTTCGACCCACTCGACGATGCCATCGACTACGGCAAGCGCCTGATTCCGCTGACCCGCCAACGGGTGGCCGAGCGTGAACGGCAGGCGGCGGAAAAAGCGGCCTACGAGGTATACGACGAGATGAGCGCGAAGAGCCCGCACTTCAAGCGCATCTACCCGGAGTGGAAGAAGTTCCGCGACGAG
>DQGF01000540.1:0-5492 GCA_003525045.1 Pseudomonas sp.
CTGGGCTGCGAAGCGGCCCCAAATCCTGCCACTGCGGCTGTCAGGCACACCGCACTACCTGCTTTACGACTGCTGCGCAGCCGAGCGGGAGCAAGCTCCCTCGCCACAAAAGCAGCTACTCCGGCAACTCCGCCAAGCCATCCACATCGGTCATCGCCCGCTCCAACAGATCTGCCGGCAGGCTCTTGCTCGCCCGCGCGCCCAACAACTTGAGCTGTTCACTGCGGCTGACCAGGTTGCCACGCCCCTCCGTCAGCTTGTTGCGCGCGGAGCTGTAGGCCTTGTCCAGTTGCTGCAAGCGATTGCCGACTTCATCCAGGTCCTGGATGAACAATACGAACTTGTCGTACAGCCACCCGGCCCGCTCGGCGATTTCCCGGGCGTTCTGACTCTGGCGCTCTTGCTTCCACAAGCTGTCGATGACGCGCAAAGTCGCCAGCAGCGTGGTCGGGCTGACGATCACGATATTGCGGTCAAATGCCTCCTGGAACAGCGTTGGCTCAGCCTGCAACGCCGCGGAAAACGCCGCTTCGATCGGGACGAAGAGCAAGACGAAATCCAGGCTGTGCAAGCCGTCGAGCCGCTTGTAGTCCTTGCCGGACAGGCCTTTGACGTGATTGCGCAGCGACAGCACGTGTTGCTTGATGGCGATCTGGCCGATCGCATCGTCTTCGGCCGCCACGTATTGCTGGTACGCCGTAAGGCTGACCTTGGAGTCGACCACCACCTGCTTGTCGCCTGGCAGATAAATGATCACGTCCGGCTGGAATCGCTCACCGTCCGGGCCTTTGAGAGTGACCTGGGTCTGGTACTCGCGGCCCTTCTCCAGGCCCGCGTGTTCCAGCACCCGCTCCAGAATCAGCTCGCCCCAGTTGCCTTGGGTTTTCTGCCCTTTCAAGGCCCGGGTCAGGTTGGTCGCTTCGTCGCTCAGGCGCAGGTTCAGCTGCTGCAGCCGCTCCAGCTCCTTGGCCAGGGAGAAACGCTCACGGGCTTCGGCCTGATAACTTTCCTCGACGCGTTTTTCGAAGGACTGAATGCGTTCTTTCAAAGGATCGAGCAACTGCCCCAGGCGCTGCTGACTGGTTTCGGCAAAACGCTGCTCACGCTCGTCGAAGATTTTGCCGGCCAGCTCCGCAAACTGTGCGCGCAGTTCGTCTCGCGAGCCCTGCAGGTCGTCGAGACGCTGCTGATGGCTTTCCTGCTGCTCATGCAGCTCGGCGTTGAGCGAGGCGGCCTGGGCGTCCAGACGGCGCAACTCAGCCTCTTTGCCGGCGCGTTCCAGGTTCCAGGCGTGGGCGGCATCGCGGGCATCGTCACGTTCGATCTGCAGCAGTTCGACTTCACGGCGCACGGCGGCCAGGTCGGCCTGCTTGGCGCTGTTGGCCAGACCCAGATCGGCGATTTCATCGCGACAGGCTTCGAGTTGGGCGTTCAAGCCGTCCTGGGCCAGATGGGCCGTGGCCAGACGCTCTTCCAGCAGGGCCACTTCTGACTGCATGGCGCTCGCCCGGCGCTGCAGTTGCCAGGCCAGAACCAGTAACGGCAGCGCAGCACCCGCCAGACCGAGCAATGCGCTGGTCAAGTCCATAGCCATAACCACTCCTGCCCATTCGATAAAACTTGAAGGTTAACCAAGGCGTCAGGTCTTGGACAGCTCAGTCTTCGATCAGACCCAGTTCCTGCAGGGCGCGTCGATCCCCAGCCCGCGCGGCCTGACGCAGAAGGTCCTGGCCGATCCGGCGATCCCGGGCATTGCCGCACTCGCGACACATCAGCTGACCAAGACGGCTTTGCGCGGCCACGACACCTTCTCGGGCCGGTTGCTTGAGCAAACGTCCGGCGAAATGTTTGACGTTGGTGTTGTCACCCAGGCGCGGGCTATCCAGCAACCATTCGGCCACACGCATCGAAAAACGCTTGGGCGGGGTAGCACCGGCGGGTGTGGAAGTTACAGAGACTGATACTGAGCGAAACTTCATAAAGCACTGTGGGACAGATCGGAAGG
This sequence comes from Pseudomonas sp., assembly GCA_003525045.1. Lineage (GTDB taxonomy): Bacteria > Pseudomonadota > Gammaproteobacteria > Pseudomonadales > Pseudomonadaceae > Aquipseudomonas. Next base: position 2,006 of record DQGF01000540.1, read on the forward strand.
CGCGCCACTTTACTCTTTTTTTCTTACAGGTAAAGCCTAAAAAAACCCGGCACACCCGTCCTAGAGCAAGCGCTCGGGACAATCCACAGAAGCTGTGGATAACTCAGTGGACAACCGCCCTTGAACTCTCGCAAAGCCCTATGGAATGGGGCTCGCAGTCAAACTGACGATTTTTTCACCAGTAAAAAAAAGCGATGTTTTTCATTGACTTAAATTTCGGATACAGGCACCCACTGCGATTGAAGGCAAAATGACAGTGGGATGACAGCCCCGGCAATTTATGTGCACAACTACCTTTCAGGCAGTTATATCGGCGCGTTTTTTCGGAGCATTTTACAGTCCGTCCTGGGGATAAACCCTGGCAAACCCGTGATCCAGGCCGGTGCGGGCTCGGTGCACTTCGACGACCAATTGTCGGAATCTGTGCTATTACACAACGAATCTGCAGGTCGGGCGCTTTTCCAAATGCCAAGTCCGCAAGCCGGACGCTGCAATGGCGGCCGCTCGCAGATATCTTTTTTGCCAACAAGACTTCCCTTCAGTCATTCAATCCGTTACTATCCGCGGCGTTAGTACCAAGCTGAAAGTCAATTCTGGTCGAACAACCCCCCCGGTCAGCCTTCCCACAGGAAGCCTCTACCGAACCAGCGGGATCGACCACCTCGATGGTTTCCAGGTAAACCTTGCGTCAACACAGCCTTTGAATCGAAAGCAAAGGGTGTTGCGAAGCCACTTACTCTGACCGAACCAGCCTGCAAATTGATCAGGATCTTCACCCCGGGCCCAGAACCTTTGCCCTTGATGTGTTGCCTGCCCTCCTAAGTACCTACCTGCCAGCCCAAGCGCGCCAATTATCAGCGCTTCAAACTGGCTGCTTTGTTCCAGTCGGGTTCTTCGTTCGACCAACGGTGGTCGTCGTCACTGGAACGTTTTAATTTTGCACGGCTCTTATCCGTGTCGCTTGTAGGAACACCCAATGACTATGTCTACTCAAATCCACACCCAGGATGCTATCCGCACCCTAACCAACGCTTTTGCACCAATGAACTGCCTGATCATGGCCGCTCGCAAAGGCTGCTTCAGCTTCACCCTGGTCAACGAACACGGTATCGCTCGTCACAGCGAACGCCTGTACCCCGATCAATACTCCAGCGCCGAGCCGCTGCAGGCTGTGATCGAGCGTACCCGTCAGGCACTGGTTGCCTGATACGCCAGCTAGACTGAAAACCTCAAAAGCCCTGCTCAAAAAGCGGGGCTTTTTATTGCCCGACATTTCCCATTTCGTCATCGCCGGCTAAGTACTAACCGATATAACGGTTATAACTCGGAGCCAGAAATATTTTAAAAACAGGCTTTTACAGCGCGAATATGACACTACACTTCAACTCAAGCGGCTTAATCCGCTTCCGGCGAGCCTGAGTCGATCCACTGCTGCCAAGGCCCCCTTCAGGACTCGCCGACCATCTCACGTTTCGAGGGTGTTATGGGTATCGCTGCCAGCGAACTGTGCCGTTATGTGATCCGTCCGACCTTGATTTACCTCGGACGCCATAGCGCAACTGCCGAATCCCTGCTGCTGGGCATTGCCGCCAGCCAGTCTGCCCTTGGTTCCGCTCTGCATGACCGCCGTGGACACGGCTTGTACCGAATCGCCGAACCCCGCCATCAGGCGCTCTGGGACCATTACCTGGCCCTTGACCCGGAACGCGCCAGCCTGATCCGCGGCCTTGCCAGCCAGCATGCATTCCTCAGTAGCCCGCACCTCGAATTGACTGTAAACCTGCGTTACGCCACCGCCATCGCCTGGCTGCTGGTAGAAGAACAGAACACCCCCCTCCCCGAAACCGCAGACGATCTGATGGGAATGGCGCGCATCTGGCGCCAGACCTTCCAGCCCCAAGGTCGCCTGCGAGACTTCACCTACGCCTGGCAAACCTGTGTTTCACCGCTGAATCAGGTCGCCTGCTGATCCATCTGTTCCCAAGATCGTGCAACATGCCGCGAATCTGTTCGGATTGTCCTACAAAACCGCTCTAAATCAAGCGATACAGGCTATAGCGCCGGGACGAAAATCTTGGTAATTTTCGCCCCGGTGATCACCAGGAGTTCTAATAATGAAAAAAGTAATGCTCAAAACCACCCTTAGCCTCGCCGTTACCTTGGCATCCACCCAGATCTTTGCAAGTGGCTTCGCCCTCAACGAACAAAGCATCAGCGGGATGGGTATAGGTTTTGCCGGGCGATCTTCTTCTGCCGACGACGCATCCACCATTTTTGGCAACCCTGCCGGCATGTCTCGCCTCAAACGCGAACAAGTGACCGGCGGTGTTGCATTTATCGATGCACACACTGACATCAGTGATGCCAGCTCCCGTCCGAATGGTGGCACCAACAAAGGTGACATGGTCCCTTTCATGGGCGTGCCAATGGGCTACTACGTAAAGCCAATCGATGACCAGTGGGCATTCGGCATCGGCGTGTACGCTCCATTCGGCCTGGTGACCGATTACGAGAACGGCTTTGCCGGCCGTTACTTCGGCAGCAAGAGCGAAGTCAAGATCGTCACCATCCAGCCAACCGTCAGCTACGCCTTCAACGACAAGGTTTCCATCGGTTTCGGCCCGACCATCAACCGCATCGACGGCAAGCTGGAATCGAACCTGTCGCTCGACCCGCGCGCGCCGGATGGCGAAGTCAAGATCAAGGGTGACGATACTGCGCTGGGCTACAACGTTGGTATCCTGGTTCAAGCCACCGACAGCACCAGCGTCGGCCTGACCTACCACTCGAAAGTGAAGTACAAGCTTGATGGTGATACCAAGGTCAACTACGGCCTCCTCGGCGCCTTGGGTCAGAACCCGAACCAGAAGTTCGACGCTTCGCTGGACATCACTACTCCTGAATCGGTCGACTTCTCGGTTACCCACAAACTGGACAACCAGTGGACCCTCTACGCAGGCAGCACCTGGACTCGCTGGAGTCGCCTGAAAGAAATCACCGTCGAGAACGAAGGCGTTCCTGCCGCTCTGGCCGCACGCGGCTTCGGCACCATCACCGAAGAGCAGAACTGGCACGACACCTGGGCTCACGCTATTGGCGCGTCCTACCAGTTGAACAAGCAATGGGTACTGCGTACCGGTCTGTCCGTTGACCAGGCGCCGACCAACAACGAAAACCGCTCCCCACGCATCCCGACTGGCGATCGCACAATCTTCAGCCTCGGTGCTGGCTGGAGCCCGTCCGACGACCTGACCATCGACGTGGCGTATTCGTACCTGCGTGAAGAGTCGGTCAAGGTCAACGACAACAACGGCCGCCAGGCCTACGACGCCAAGTATGAAAACTATGCGAATGGTTTCGGTGTAGGTGCGACCTACCGTTTCTGATGATTCTCGGCGAGCCTGAACCCCTCGCCGCCTGAATTGAAAAAGCCCCGCGCTCTTGAACAGAGGCGGGGCTTTTTAGTGGGCGTCGATCACCCCCCACT
>DQGF01000540.1:5802-5966 GCA_003525045.1 Pseudomonas sp.
AGCGAGCTTGCTCGCGATGGACTCAAGCGCGGCGCGTCCAGTCAGACTGCACGCGTTATCGTTGTCGTCCATCGTCGGAACGCCGCCCGGAGCAAGCTCGCTCCTACAGGGGAACGCGTACGCTTGAAAGTCAGGCCGCCTCGCTTTGGCTTTTGCGGTGCACG
>DQGF01000540.1:6244-8786 GCA_003525045.1 Pseudomonas sp.
GTCGATCAGGGTTGCGAAGCCAGGGCTTTCTCCACGGCTTCGATGAATTCAGGATCGTCTGGCTTGGTCAGGCTGGAAAAATCGGCGATCACCTTACCTTGGCGATCGACCACGTACTTGTAGAAGTTCCACTTCGGAGCGCTGGTCTGCTTGGCGAGGATCTTGAACAGGTGGGTCGCGTCGTCGCCGCGGACTTTCTGAGGTTCGGTCATGGTGAAGGTCACGCCATAGTTCACGTAGCAGACCTTGGCGGTCTCTTCGCCATCCTTTGACTCCTGCTTGAAGTCATTGGACGGAACGCCAATCACCTCCAGCCCCTGCTCCTTGTAACGCTGATTCAGCGCCTCAAGGCTTTTGAATTGGGGGGCGAAGCCACAGAAGCTCGCGGTATTGACCACCACCAACGGTTTGCCGGCGAAGCGCTGGCACAGGTCGATGGATTCCTTGGCGCGCAACTTGGGCAACGAGCCTTGCAAAAGATCGGGGCATTCTGCCGCTTGAGCCAATCCGGCAAAGGCTACCACTAACGCGGGAACAGCAAGCCAGCGCATCAGCATGTCGGTGCATCCTTGAGAGTTCGTCGAAATCGAAGTTACTCGTCCTCACAGCCTGCTAGCAAGCACCCATGCCCAACTGCATCAAAGCCAACCCGCCCTGATGCCAGCCCCACCACGCCAGGGCCAGCAGCAAGGCGCAGACAGCAGTCATCGCAATCCGCGGCCAGAGACTGTTCATATCGCACTCATCCGGGTTTGCAGGCGCGCCACCGGTCGCTCACGCACCGGCCAGTTCAGGGCGGCGGCCAACAGGCTTAGGAGAATCGCTACCTGCCAGATCAAGTCGTAACTCCCGGTTCGGTCATACACCACCCCGCCCAACCAGCCGCCGAGGAACGATCCAAGCTGGTGAAACAGGAAAACAATCCCACCGAGCATGGACAGATTTCGTACGCCGAACAAGGTCGCGACCGTGCCATTGGTCAAGGGCACTGTCGACAGCCACAGGAAACCCATCGCCATGCCAAACAGATAGGCGGTGGTCGTCGTTACCGGCGCCCACAGGAACAAGCCGATCACCACCGCCCGCAGCAAATACAGGCCGGTGAGCAATCGCGGCTTGGACATCCGCCCGCCGAGCCAGCCCGCCGTGTAAGTACCAAAGATATTGAACAGCCCGATCAGCGCCAGCACCGTAGTACCGACGGTGGCTGGAAGATGCTGGTCCACCAGATAAGCCGGCAAGTGCACGCCGATGAACACCACCTGGAAGCCGCAGACAAAAAAGCCGAACGCCAGCAGCCAGAAGCCCGAATGGGTGCAGGCTTCGTGCAGTGCTTCGGACAAGGTTTGTTCATGGCCCAGGACCGGCAACGGTTTGTCTTTGAGCATGCTCACCAGCGGTACGATCAGCGCCACCAGCAGGCCCAATACCAGCAATGCCGCGGACCAGCCCAGCCAGCCGATCAAGCCCAGCGTGCCGGGCAACATGGCGAACTGACCGAAAGACCCGGCGGCACTGGCGATGCCCATGCCCATGCTGCGCTTCTCCGGCGGCACCGCCCGCCCGACCACGCCGAGTATCACCGAGAACGAGGTGCCCGACAGCCCGATACCGATCAACAGACCGGCACTCAGCGACAAGGTCACGGCCGAGTCGGACAGGCCCATGCACACCAGACCCAAGGCGTACAGAACACCACCGATCGCCACCACTTTCGCCGCGCCGAAGCGGTCGGCCAGGGCGCCGGTGAAGGGCTGCGCCAGACCCCAGATCAGGTTCTGCAAGGCGATGGCGAAGGCGAATGTCTCGCGGCCCCAGCCGAACTCGGCACTCATCGGCGCCAGAAACAACCCGAAGCCATGCCGTACCCCCAGCGACAACGCAAGAATCAGCGCACTCCCCAACAGCACCCACCCGCAAGTACGCCACATCGAAGTCATTATTGTTCTCCAGTTGCGGGTATATACCCGCTTAAAATCGGAAAAACCGGCTTCAAGCCAGTTCGTCCAACAGTTTCAGCAAGGTTTCGCGTTTTTCGGCGCCCAGTCGATCAACCAGGCGCTGTTGCACCGCCTCCCAGGCCGGCAAGGCCGCTGCCAGGCGTTCCGCGCCGGCCTGGGTGAGCTTGACGATGCGATTGCGCATGTCCTCGCCCTCGACCAGCATCACCAGCCCTTCGCCCTCCAGCACCCGCAGGTTTCGCCCGAGCGTGCTGCGATCCAGCCCCATGGCCTCGGCCAGGGTGGAAATACTCGGTTGATCCAGGCGCTGCAGATTGCACAGCAGAGAATACTGGGCAACGTTGATCCCGAAGCCGTCGAGAGCGCCGTCGTAGTGCCTGCTGACGCCACGGGCGGCGCGACGCAGGTTGATGCATAAACATTGGGAGTCGAGCATGGTGCGTGTATATACCCGCGGTTAAATGAAAGCAAATTTTTAAAACATTACCCTGTAGGAGCGTGGCTTGCCCGCGAAGGATGAAAACGCGGTTTTTCTGAGAAACCACGGTGTGTCCTTCGCGGGCAAGCCACGCTCCTACAGG
>DQGF01000404.1 GCA_003525045.1 Pseudomonas sp.
AGCGAGGCTTGCCCGCGAATGCCACACCGAGGTCTGCCAGGGAAAATCAGCCTTGGCCTTCGCTTGCTGCTAAAGGCAGCGGTCTTTAGACTTACGCCTCATTTCAACGAGAGCAGGGTCGATGCCAACTGCCTTTCCCCCCGATTCTGTTGGTCTGGTGACGCCGCAAGTGGCGCACTTCAGTGAACCCCTGGCCCTGGCCTGCGGCCGTTCGCTCCCAGCTTATGACCTGATTTATGAGACCTACGGCACGCTGAACGCCAAGGCGAACAACGCCGTGCTGATCTGCCACGCCTTGTCCGGTCACCATCACGCCGCCGGCTTCCACAGCCCCGATGACCGTAAACCCGGTTGGTGGGACAGTTGCATCGGCCCCGGCAAACCGATCGACACCAACCAGTTCTTCGTGGTCAGCCTGAACAACCTCGGCGGCTGCAACGGCTCCACCGGCCCGAGCAGCATCAACCCGGAAACCGGCAAGCCGTTCGGCGCCGATTTCCCGGTGCTGACCGTAGAAGACTGGGTGCACAGCCAGGCGCGGTTATCTGACCTGCTCGGCATCAGCCAGTGGGCTGCCGTGATTGGCGGTAGCCTCGGCGGCATGCAGGCGCTGCAGTGGACCATCACTTATCCGGACCGCGTGCGGCACTGCCTGGCCATTGCTTCGGCCCCCAAGCTGTCGGCGCAGAACATTGCCTTCAACGAAGTGGCGCGCCAGGCGATCCTCACCGACCCTGAATTCCACGGCGGTTCATTTCAGGAAGCAGGCGTGATTCCCAAGCGCGGGCTGATGTTGGCGCGGATGGTCGGGCACATCACTTACCTGTCCGACGACTCCATGGGTGAGAAATTCGGCCGCGGCCTGAAGAGTGAAAAGCTCAACTACGACTTTCACAGCGTCGAGTTCCAGGTCGAAAGCTACCTGCGTTATCAGGGCGAAGAGTTTTCCGGGCGTTTCGATGCCAACACTTACCTGCTGATGACCAAGGCGCTGGATTACTTCGACCCGGCGGCGAACTTCGACGATGACCTGGCGAAAACCTTCGCCAGCGCCACGGCCAAGTTCTGCGTGATGTCTTTCACCACTGACTGGCGCTTCTCCCCGGCCCGCTCGCGGGAACTGGTGGACGCGCTGATGGCGGCCAAAAAAGACGTCTGCTACCTGGAGATCGACGCTCCGCAAGGCCACGACGCCTTCCTGATTCCGATCCCGCGCTACCTGCAGGCGTTCAGTAATTACATGAACCGTATTTCGCTTTGAGGAAGACATGAGAGCCGATCTGGAAATCATCCAGGAATGGATCCCCGCCGGCAGCCGCGTGCTCGACCTTGGCTGCGGCGACGGCGAGTTGCTGACCTGGCTGCGGGACAACAAGCAAGTCACCGGCTATGGCCTGGAAAACGACCCGGACAATATCGCCGAATGCGTGGCCAAGGGCATCAACGTCATCGAGCAGGACCTGGACAAGGGCCTTGGCAACTTCGCCAGCAACAGTTTCGACATCGTGGTGATGACCCAGGCGCTGCAAGCGGTGCACTACCCGGACAAGATCCTTGACGAAATGCTGCGAGTCGGTCGCCAGTGCATCATTACCTTCCCCAACTTCGGTCACTGGCGCTGCCGCTGGTACTTGGCAAGCAAGGGCCGGATGCCGGTTTCCGAGTTCCTGCCCTACACCTGGTACAACACGCCGAACATTCACTTCTGCACCTTCGCCGACTTTGAAGCCTTGTGTCTCGAACGTGAGGCCAAGGTCATTGATCGGCTTGCCGTGGATCAACAGCATCGGCACGGGTGGGCCAGTAAGCTATGGCCTAATCTGTTAGGTGAGATCGGTATTTACCACGTCAGCAGCCCCGGGCTGCAAGACCACAAGGTCGCGGTCTGAACAGCGACACTTCGAGGAGAACATCATGGGTCGTCTAGCGCTGTTTTTACTCACTGCCTGCCTGAGCGTCACCGCCATGGCCGCCGACGTTATCAAGAGCGAGCGCCAGGAAACCTTTGGCGACGTGACGGTGCATTACAACACCTTCAATTCCACCTTCCTGACACCGGACATTGCCAAGGCAGCCGGGCTGACGCGAAGCAAAAACCAGGGTGTGATCAACGTCTCCGTGCTCAAGGATGGCAAGCCTCTGACCGCTGAAGTCAACGGTACGGTCAAAGACCTCACCAGCCAAAGCGTCTCGTTGAAATTCAAACAGATCACCGAACAGGGCGCTGTCTACTACATCGCGCAATATCCCGTCGATCAGCAGGAAACCCGTACCTTCCAGATCAACGTGAAGAACGGCGATAAAACCAACACCATCAATTTCAACCAAGAGCTCTTCCCCGGCGAATGATCAATTTCACGCAACTCGTACTGGCCAGCCACAACGCCGGCAAACTCAAGGAACTCCAGGCCATGCTCGGCGAATCGGTGCAACTGCGCTCGATCGGCGAGTTCAGCAGCGTCGAGCCTGAAGAAACCGGCCTGTCGTTCGTCGAAAACGCCATCCTCAAGGCCCGCAATGCCGCGCGCATCTCCGGTCTGCCGGCGCTGGCCGACGATTCGGGGCTGGCGGTGGATTTCCTCGGCGGTGCGCCCGGTATCTATTCGGCTCGCTACGCGGACGGTCAGGGCGATGCGGCGAACAACGCCAAGTTGCTCGACGCCTTGAAAGACGTACCCGAAGCCGAGCGCGGTGCCCAGTTCGTCTGTGTGCTGGCGCTGGTGCGTCATGCCGAAGATCCGTTGCCGATCCTCTGCGAAGGCCTGTGGCACGGGCGTATCTTGCCTGCGGCCAATGGCGAGCACGGTTTTGGTTACGATCCGCTGTTCTGGGTGCCGGAGCGCGATTGCTCCAGTGCAGAACTGAGCCCGAGCGAAAAGAACCTCATCAGCCACCGCGCCCGTGCAATGGATCTGCTGCGCCAGCGTCTGGGCCTGAAATGATCCATGACTCGTCCGCGTCACCGCTGATCTTCGGCGGTGCCGCACAATCGCCACGGGCTGCGCTCCCTATGTTGCCGCCCTTGGCGCTGTACATCCACATCCCGTGGTGTGTGCGCAAATGTCCTTATTGCGACTTCAACTCCCACACCGCCAGCCCCGTGCTGCCGGAAGAAGAGTATGTGGACGCATTGCTGGCCGACCTCGATCAGGACCTGCATGCAGTCTATGGCCGTGAGCTGAGCTCGATCTTTTTTGGTGGCGGTACGCCAAGCCTGTTCAGCGCCGAGGCGTTGGGCCGCTTGCTCAAAGGCGTCGAGCAACGCATTGCGTTTGCCAGCGACATCGAAATCACCCTGGAAGCCAATCCCGGGACGTTCGAGCAGGAAAAGTTCGTCGCCTACCGGAAACTGGGCATCAATCGCCTGTCGATCGGCATCCAGAGCTTTCAGCAAGAAAAACTCAAGGCTTTGGGGCGGATTCACAACGGTGACGAAGCGGTGCGTGCCGCCGGTATGGCCCGTCAGGCCGGGTTCGACAACTTCAACCTGGACCTGATGCACGGTTTGCCCGATCAGTCCCTGGACGACGCCCTGAGCGACCTGCGCCAGGCCATCGCCCTGAAGCCGACCCACGTGTCCTGGTATCAGCTGACCCTGGAGCCGAACACAGTGTTCTGGAACCAGCCACCGACGCTGCCGGAAGACGACACCTTGTGGGATATCCAGGAAGCCGGTCAGGCGCTGCTGGCCGAACACGGTTACGCGCAATACGAAGTCTCGGCCTATGCCCAGCCCGGGCGTCCGGCACGGCATAACCTCAATTACTGGAGTTTCGGCGACTTCATCGGCATCGGTGCCGGTGCCCACGGCAAGCTCAGCCATCCGGACGGGCGCATTGTGCGTACCTGGAAGACGCGCCTGCCGAAGGACTACCTCAATCCGGCCAAAAGCTTCCAGGCGGGCGAAAAAGCCCTGACCAACGACGAGCTGCCGTTTGAATTCCTGATGAACGCCTTGCGCCTCACCGAAGGCGTCGAATCGCGTTTGTATCCGGAACGCACCGGGCTGACCCTGGAAAGCCTCGCCGAAGGCCGCCTTGAAGCCGAACAAAGTGGCTTGTTGCAGGTCGAACCGTCACGTCTGGCGGCCACCGAGCGCGGGCAACTGTTTCTCAATGACTTGCTGCAGAAATTTCTGACATAAGGAAATCGAATGGATTTTGTACTCGACCTGCTCGCCACGGCGTCCCGCTGGAGCCGCAGCAATCTCTCGGAAATCGCCCTGGCATTGGTGGGTTGCCTGCTGGTGCTGTTTGGCGCGGATATCAAAGGCTGGGTCGACCAGCGTCTGGGCAGCATCGCCGGCGCCTTGCGCGTGCCGCTGATGGCCCTGGTGTGCATGGTCGGCAGCGGCGTGGCGCTGATCTACGCCACACCGTGGATCATCAAGGGCCTGAGCCAGTTCAACAACTACAGCCTGGCGCCGGTGTTGTTGGTGGTGCTGGTGCTTATCGGCGTAGTAGCAGATCGCCGCTGATTTCAGACATCGCAAAAAACTGTAGGAGCGAGGCTTGCCCGCGAAGGAATGCCACGGTGTACCTGATATACCGTGTCATCATTCTTCGCGGGCGAGCCTCCTCCTACAGGTTTATGTTGCTCAGGACTGCTTTTCGAACTTCAGATCCCAAACACCATGTCCAAGACGCTCGCCGCGGCGTTCGAACTTGGTGATCGGGCGCTCGGCCGGGCGCGGGACGCACTTGCCGTCTTCGGCCAGGTTGCGATAACCCGGCGCGACATTCATCACTTCCAGCATGTACTCGGCATACGGTTCCCAATCGGTGGCCATGTGCAGCACACCGCCGACCTTCAACTTGCTGCGCACCAGCTCAGCGAACGATGCCTGAACGATACGACGCTTGTGATGGCGACTCTTGTGCCACGGGTCGGGGAAAAACAGCATCAGGCGATCGAGGCTGTTGTCCGCAACGCAATGGTTGAGCACTTCGATCGCATCGCAATCGTAGACCCGCAAATTGGTCAGGCCCTGAGTCAGCACACCATTGAGCAGCGCACCGACACCCGGACGATGCACTTCCACACCAATGAAATCCTGCTCCGGCGAAGCCGCGGCCATTTCCAGCAGCGAATGGCCCATGCCGAAGCCGATTTCCAGGGAGCGCGGCGCCGAACGGCCGAACACCTGATCGAAGTCCACCGGAGCATCCGCCAAAGGCAGTACGAACAGCGGCGTGCCCTGGTCCAGACCGCGCTGCTGGCCTTCGGTCATGCGCCCGGCGCGCATCACGAAACTCTTGATGCGGCGGTGCTGGCGTTCTTCGCCTTCTTCCGTCTGGATAGGCGTGTTGTTTGATTCAGTCATCAATGGCTCTTACTTGATCAGACCATCCAGCGGCGAGGAAGCGCTGGCATAGAGTTTTTTCGGCATGCGGCCGGCGAGGTAGGCCAGGCGACCTGCAACGATGGCGTGCTTCATGGCTTCAGCCATCATGATCGGCTGCTGGGCGTTGGCGATGGCCGAATTCATCAGCACCGCTTCACAACCCAACTCCATGGCGATAGTGGCGTCAGACGCAGTACCGACACCGGCGTCCACCAGCACAGGGATCTTGGCTTCTTCGAGGATGATCTGCAGGTTGTACGGATTGCAGATCCCCAGGCCCGTGCCGATCAGACCGGCCAGCGGCATCACCGCTATGCAGCCGATTTCCGCCAGTTGCCGGGCGATGATCGGGTCATCGCTGGTGTAAACCATCACGTCGAAGCCTTCCTTGACCAGCACTTCTGCGGCCTTGAGGGTTTCGATCACATTGGGGAACAGGGTTTTCTGGTCCGCCAGCACTTCCAGCTTGACCAGGTTATGGCCGTCGAGCAATTCACGGGCCAGGCGGCAAGTGCGCACGGCCTCGATCGCGTCATAGCAACCGGCGGTGTTCGGCAGGATGGTGTAGCGATCCGGCGGCAGGATATCCAGCAGATTCGGTTCGCCCGGGTTTTGGCCGATATTGGTCCGGCGCACGGCGACGGTGACGATCTCGGCGCCCGAGGCTTCGATGGCCAGGCGGGTTTCTTCCATGTCGCGGTACTTGCCGGTGCCTACCAGCAAACGCGACTGGTAGGTACGACCGGCCAAGACGAAAGGCTTATCGCTACGAACGATGCTCATGGGAAATCCTCTGTTGGGGTGAGGTTCTTGCAAAATTCTGTGCCCTTAAGGGCCGGACGACTAGCCGCCGCCGATGGCATGCACGACTTCGACCGAATCGCCGTCGTTCAGCGTGGTTTCAGCGTGCTGGCTGCGCGGGACGATATCCAGATTGAGTTCGACCGCCACCCGACGTCCGGTCAGGTCCAGACGGGTCAGCAGGGCCGCAACGGTTTCACCGTCGGGCAGTTCAAGGGATTCGCCGTTCAACTGAATGCGCATACCGAATGGCCGCCATCATTTTTAGGGGCAGGCATTCTAGCCCGATCAGTCTTGGCGACCCAAGCCATTCGTCTTGAAACACAATCCTTGTAGGAGCGAGGCTTGCC
>DQGF01000457.1 GCA_003525045.1 Pseudomonas sp.
GAGCGAGGCTTGCCCGCGAATCGGGTTATCCGGCACTGCAGTAACCGATTGGTGCTGTAAAGCCACGTTGGGTTATGAAAGACTTGCCGTCAGTTTTTCCGCTGCCTGAGCCTTTATGCCCGCCATCGATCACCCGCTGATAGACCAGTTTCTCGACGCCCTCTGGCTGGAAAAAGGTCTTTCCGATAACACCCGCGACGCCTATCGCAGCGACCTTGTCCTGTTTAACGGCTGGTTGCAGGAGAAAGGCCTGGAGCTGATCAACGCCGGACGCGAGTTGATCCTCGATCATTTGGCCTGGCGCCTGGAGCAAAACTACAAACCCCGTTCAACCGCGCGATTTCTTTCCGGTGTGCGTGGGTTTTATCGTTATCTGTTGCGGGAGAAGCTGATTGCCGTCGACCCAACCCTGCGCGTCGACATGCCGCAACTTGGCAGGCCACTGCCCAAATCCCTGTCGGAAGCTGACGTGGAAGCGCTGCTGAAGGCGCCGGACCTGAGCGAAGCCATCGGTCAGCGTGACCGCGCCATGCTTGAAGTGCTTTATGCCTGCGGCTTGCGAGTGACGGAGCTGATCAGCCTGACGCTGGAGCAGGTCAACCTGCGTCAGGGCGTGCTGCGGGTAATGGGCAAGGGCAGCAAGGAGCGACTGGTACCGATGGGCGAGGAGGCGATTGTCTGGGTCGAGCGCTACATGCGCGATGCCCGCCATGAATTACTGGGGGGACGCCCCAGTGATGTGCTGTTCCCCAGTCAGCGCGGCGAGCAGATGACCCGCCAGACCTTCTGGCACCGCATCAAGCACCAGGCCAAGGTCGCCGGCATCGGCAAGTCGCTGTCGCCGCATACGCTGCGTCACGCCTTCGCCACGCACTTGCTCAACCATGGCGCCGACCTGCGCGTGGTGCAAATGTTGCTCGGCCACAGCGACCTGTCGACCACCCAGATCTACACCCACGTCGCCCGCGCCCGCTTGCAGGATCTACACGCCAAACACCATCCGCGCGGCTGAATGAGATCCCTGTGGGAGCGGGCTTGCTCGCGAATGCGGTGTATCAGTCAAAGATGATGTCGACTGACACACCGCATTCGCGAGCAAGCCCGCTCCCACATAAAGCCAGCACGTCCACCATGTCCTGCGTCACCCGCATTCGGCCACAGGGGCCTTATGTGGTAGGCTTTGCCGGTTTGCACGATGGGCGGTTATGACCCGGTGTTTCGGCACGGGCGTTCTGATCGTCCCATTTGTCCGCCTTCAGGAGTTCTCATGCGTCTGACCCAGATTTTCGCCACCGCAGTAATTGCGCTGGTCAGTACCTTTGCCGTCGCCGATGACGCGGCTGACAAAGCCATTCGTAAAAGCCTGGAAAACCTCCAGCTCGAAGTTCCGGTAGAAACCATCACCGCCAGTCCTCTGCCCGGCCTCTACGAAGTCAGACTCAAGGGCAGCCGCGTACTCTACGCCAGCGCCGACGGCCAATACGTGGTTCAGGGCTACATGTTCCAGCTCAAGGACGGCAAGCCGGTCAACCTGACCGAGAAGACCGAGCGTCTGGGCGTTTCGAAACTGGTCAACGCGATTCCGGTAGCGGAGACCGTCGTCTACCCGGCGATCGGCGAAACCAAATCGCACATCACCGTGTTCACCGACACCACTTGCCCGTACTGCCACAAACTGCACGCCGAAGTGCCTGAACTGAACAAGCGCGGCATCGAAGTGCGTTACGTCGCATTCCCGCGTCAGGGGCTGGGCTCGCCGGGTGACGAACAGCTGCAAGCGGTCTGGTGCTCAAAAGACAAGAAAGCTGCCATGGACAAAATGGCCGATGGCAAGGAAATCAAGGCCGCCAAGTGCGATAACCCGGTTTCCAAACAGTTCGCCCTCGGCCAGTCGATTGGCGTGAACGGCACGCCGGCCATCGTTTTGGCTGACGGTCAAGTCATTCCGGGCTACCAGCCTGCGCCACAAGTCGCCAAACTGGCGCTGGATGCGAAATAAGTTCGTATCGTCATGGTCAGCCTTTGACGATCATGGTTGGGCGGTCACTCGCCTGACCATTAATAGAGAACCGCGAGCCTGCGGTTGTTTTCACGGCCGGCCTCGAGTCGGCCGTTTTATGGGGAGTTCACAGTGAAACCGGTCAAAGTAGGCATCTGTGGGTTAGGGACCGTCGGTGGCGGTACCTTCAACGTACTTCAGCGCAACGCCGAGGAAATTGCTCGTCGTGCCGGGCGTGGAATCGAAGTGGCACAAATTGCCATGCGCACGCCAAAGCCTCAGTTCCAGACGACCGGTATTGCGATTACCAACGATGTCTTCGAAGTGGCCACGAACCCTGAGATCGACATCGTCATAGAGCTGATGGGCGGCTACACCGTTGCCCGCGAGCTGGTACTCAAAGCGATCGAGAACGGAAAGCACGTAGTGACCGCGAACAAGGCATTGATCGCCGTTCACGGTAATGAAATTTTTGCCAAGGCCCGCGAGAAGGGCGTGATCGTAGCGTTCGAAGCTGCGGTGGCTGGTGGTATTCCGGTGATCAAGGCGATCCGTGAAGGCCTGTCCGCCAACCGCATCAACTGGGTCGCCGGGATCATCAACGGCACCGGTAACTTCATCCTCACCGAAATGCGCGAAAAGGGCCGAACCTTCGAAGACGTTCTCGCCGAGGCGCAAGCCCTGGGTTACGCCGAAGCCGACCCAACCTTCGACGTTGAAGGCATCGATGCAGCCCACAAGCTGACGATCCTGGCCTCCATCGCGTTCGGCATTCCGCTGCAATTCGACAAGGCCTACACCGAAGGCATCACCAAGCTGACCACCGCTGACGTGAACTACGCCGAAGCGCTGGGCTATCGCATCAAGCACCTGGGCGTGGCGCGCAGCACTGCCGCGGGTATCGAATTGCGAGTACACCCGACACTGATCCCTGCCGATCGCCTGCTCGCCAACGTCAATGGCGTGATGAATGCGGTAATGGTCAACGGTGACGCTGCCGGTTCGACCTTGTTCTATGGCGCGGGCGCCGGCATGGAGCCGACCGCTTCGTCGGTGATCGCCGACCTGGTGGACGTGGTTCGCGCCATGACCTCCGACCCGGAAAACCGCGTGCCGCACCTGGCCTTCCAGCCGGATTCGCTGTCGGCCCATCCGATCCTGCCGATCGAAGCCTGCGAAAGCGCCTACTACCTGCGCATCCAGGCCAAGGATCACCCGGGCGTGTTGGCTCAGGTGGCGAGCATCCTGTCGGAGCGGGGCATCAACATCGAATCGATCATGCAGAAGGAAGTCGAAGAGCATGACGGTCTGGTGCCGATGATCCTGCTGACCCACCGTGTGCTGGAGCAGCACATGAATGGCGCGATCGCCGCCCTGGAAGCCCTGACGGGCGTGGTCGGTCCAGTCGTACGGATCCGCGTCGAACACCTGAATTAACACAGCGGCAAGCGGCAAGCTCCAAGCGGCAAGTCAAAAGCAGTCCGGCTTTTACTTGTAGCTTGTAGCTTGAAGCTTGAAGCCCAAACCGAAGGTTTGCCCCTATGCGCTATATCAGTACCCGCGGCCAGGCACCGGCCCTGAATTTCGAAGACGTCCTGCTGGCAGGTCTGGCCACCGACGGCGGTCTGTACGTCCCGGAAAACCTGCCACGATTCACCCAGGAAGAAATCGCTTCCTGGGCCGGCCTGCCGTATCACGAGCTGGCCTTCCGGGTGATGCGCCCATTCGTGTCCGGCAGCATTCCCGATGCCGATTTCAAAAAGATTCTTGAAGAGACTTACGGCGTGTTCTCGCATAACGCCGTAGCGCCACTGCGTCAGCTGAATGGCAATGAATGGGTGTTGGAGCTGTTCCACGGCCCGACCCTGGCGTTCAAGGACTTCGCCCTGCAACTGCTCGGTCGCCTGCTCGACTACGTGCTGGAAAAACGCGGCGAGCGTGTCGTGATCGTTGGCGCCACCTCCGGTGATACCGGCTCGGCCGCCATCGAAGGCTGCAAGCACTGCGAAAACGTCGATATTTTCATCCTGCACCCACACAACCGGGTGTCTGAAGTGCAGCGTCGCCAGATGACCACCCTCTTCGGCGAGAACATCCACAACATCGCCATCGAAGGCAACTTCGATGACTGCCAGGAAATGGTCAAGGCCAGCTTCGCCGACCAGAGCTTCCTCAAGGGCACTCGCCTGGTAGCGGTGAACTCGATCAACTGGGCGCGGATCATGGCCCAGATCGTTTACTACTTCCACGCAGCGCTGCAGCTGGGCGGCCCGGCACGTTCGGTGTCGTTCTCGGTGCCCACCGGCAACTTCGGCGACATCTTCGCCGGTTACCTGGCACGCAACATGGGCTTGCCGATCAACCAGTTGATCGTCGCCACCAACCGCAACGACATCCTGCACCGCTTCATGAGCGGCAATCAGTACGTCAAGGAAACCCTGCACGCCACGCTGTCGCCGTCCATGGACATCATGGTGTCGTCGAACTTCGAGCGTCTGCTGTTCGACCTGCACGGTCGCAACGGCGCGGCGATTGCCGGCCTGATGGACAACTTCAAGCAAGGTGGCGGTTTCAGCGTCGAGCAGGAGCGCTGGACCGAAGCGCGCAAGTTGTTCGATTCCCTGGCCGTGGATGACGCACAAACCTGCGAAACCATCGCCGAAGTCTACGAGCAGACAGGCGAGCTGCTGGATCCGCACACTGCCATTGGCGTCAAGGCCGCGCGTGAGTGCCGTCGCAGCCTGGATATTCCGATGGTGATCCTTGGCACGGCCCACCCGGTCAAATTCCCGGACGCCGTGGAAAAAGCCGGTGTAGGAAAAGCGCTTGAACTGCCTGCACATCTTTCTGATTTGTTTGAACGAGATGAGCGCTGCACCGTTCTGCCGAATGACCTGAAAGCCGTGCAAGCCTTTGTCAGTCAACATGGCAACCGCGGCAAGCCACTGTAACCGGCATAAGCTGTCACACATTGAAGCCCGTCTCCTGACGGGCTTTCTCGTTTCTGGGTGTCACACTTATCGTGTTTCGTACATGAAGAATTGCCCATCAAGGACAGGCGATTCGATCACCAAGGAAGTGGCAATGTTATTTTTCAGAGGATTAAAACCAGTCACGTGCTGGATGTTTTTGCTCAGCGCCATGGGCGTTGCTCATTGGGTGATGGCGACGCAGCTGGCGACACCTGAATCCAAGGGCGCCGTCGCCAGCGCGACGATCAAACTGAATGCTCGGGAACTGCAATGGATCGCCGAGCACCCGCGAGTCATTGTCGCGTCAAAGCAGTATCCGCTGTATCTGTTCAAGGATGAGTACGGTCAATGGAGCGGGTTGTACAACGATGTGCTCAATCGCATCAGCGCCATGACCGGACTGCAATTTGTGCATGAAGAGATGTTTTCCACCGAGCAGATACTGGAGCAACTGGAAAGCGGCTCGGCGAATATGAGTGCGCTGCTGTCGATGAATGACGAGCGCAAGGTGTTTCTGGATTTCAGCCATGCGTTCGGTGGCGCAGGTTGGGTATTGATCGGACGGGCAGGGGAGCCGCGGGTGCAATCCCTGCAGCAACTGTCGAGGCGAGTGCTGGTGCTGCCGACCAGGCATGCCCTCGAGTCTGTGATTCGCCGTGACTATCCGGCCATCCATTTACATTCGGTCAAGACCTACGCCGAGGCCCGGGCGCTGGTCGAAATCGGTGAAGCCTATGCCACCATCGACAACGAGATCGGAGCGCAGCTGTATCCGTCGGGACAGCTCAAGGTCGGGCATGTGGTGGAGGGTAAATGGGATGCCGATTACCTGTCGGTAGGCAAAGGCCAGCCGCAGTTGTTGAGTATCCTCAACAAGGCGCTTGAAGCGTATCCGCCTGCGGAGTTACGCGCCATTCGCCTCAAATGGTTCAGTGGCGGTGCTCCGGTACAAGTACCCGCTACCTGGCAACGGCTGACAACGTGGGGCTGGTGGGGCGTGTTGGCTGTGGCCGGATTCGCACTTTCGATACGTTGGAATCGTCGGCTCAGGGGCCTGATCCAGCAACGTCTGGAGGCCCAAACAGACCTTCGTGATCAGCTGGCCTTTCAGCATGCATTGATGGACGCCATGCCCGACCCGATGTTTGTTCGTGATCTGGAAGGACGGTTGATCATGTGCAACAAAAGTTTTGAAGATAGCTTTTCGACTCGTTTCGACCAGGTTCAGGGACGGCAGTTAATCGATCTCGATATCTTGCCCAGGGAGACCGCCGAACTGCTGCATGCCGAGTTCATGGCGCAGCTGGGTACTCGCAAGACGAGCTTCACTGAGCGTCAGTTGCTGTTCAAGAGTGGGCCCAAGGATATTTACCAGTGGACGGTGCCTTTCTACAGTGCAGAAGGGAAATTGCGCGGCCTGCTGGGCGGATGGAGCGAGATCGGCAAATGTAAAAAGCAGACATGAGGCGGCTGTTTTGTCTTTGTCATCTTCGCCGTGCATGCTCCAACAACCAGAGACGCCGGTGCGTCTGCAATCGGTATCCAGAACTTTCTTCCCGGACCAGTGGTCATTTACAGTAGACACGCCCCAGGCACCTTGTTTTCGGACTATTGAGTGGTGATCGAGATGGAAAGTATCAGTCTATTGCTCGGTGAGGCTCTGAGCCCGTATCAGGTTACATTGACCCCATCGGGACCCCAGGGCGAATGCCTGGTGACATTGAAAAATTCGACTGGCGCCATTGTGGTCGAACGGGAATTCAATCAGGCGCAGCTGACCGATAAGCGCCTGCTGACGGATGTTGTCGACGGATTGCATCGTGATGTGCTGATTGCCGAAGGACGTCTGGAGCCCTGCGTTATCGCGGCGTTGCGCAATGTTGCTCAGTCCAAACCTCTGGCCAGCCGAAATTGAATTATCTTTTGTGGGAACCTTCCTGCACCAAGGTCGGTCAGAGTATGTAACAGCAGGATCGAGCATTGTGCTCCGGTGCTTGTAGCTTGCTGTTACTGGTCTTTATGTAGGCCACGTTTAACCCCGAGTCGTCTCCCCACTTCTCGGGGTTTCTTTTTGTCCGCGATTTGTCATTGCCCGGTCTGCTGGCTGAAAAATGCCCTGCTGGCTTCCAGGTAATCGCTCCGACTTTCCGGGTCCAGCCAGGCGGCGTATGCCTCGCTCAATTGATCGCGGGGCAGATTGCGCAGCAGTTGATTGATCTCGATGATCGCCTGCCGGCCCTGGGGGGTGTCAGTACAGCCGATATAACCGGACAGGTATTTGCCTGTGCCGCGAATAGGGTAGAACTGCAATTCATCTTCCGCGATCCCTTGTTGCCGTGCCTGGTAGCGAATCTCCGAGCGATACCCCAACAACATCCGCAAGCGCCCGAGGCGTTGCATCTGCAGCAGGCTGCCCAAGGCGTCGTTGCCGTAGTGGAGAGTCAGCGCGTTGACCGGCGCTTGTTTGAGCAGCGCATCGAGATACTCGCCGTAGTTGCGCTCGGCAATAATCCCCAGCGTCTCGTGACCACTGGCCAGCAGGGCCGCCAGATCCACTTCGCCGTCCTTGATAAAGGGCGTCAGCACCTCCCGATCAACGCGCCGCACTGCCAGGCCATTACTCATGGCCCGAAAGACCGGGATGGAAAATGTCATCCAGCTAGCGCGTTCTTTGCTCCAGTTCAGCGCCGCATCGCACGTGAGGGATGGCTCGTGGAGCATTTGCAAGCCGCGAGCGCGATTGACCCGCATTAGGGTGTGTTCGTATTGCGGCATGCGAGCTATCAGCAACGGCAACAGTTGATCGATGACGCCCTGGCCCTTTTCCGGTCCTTCGAAGATCATCAGCGGTGGAAGATCACGCAGCAGCCAGACCAGGGTTTCCTTGGGTTGCGCCAGCGTTGACTGAGCCTGGGTGGCGAGCAAGAGCATACCCGCCAACGCGTACAGCGCCCGTGCGCCGCAGGACAGGCAGTGCTTGATGAGCCGCGCAGGTAGACGTTCCAGCTTAGATGGCGCCGTCTTCACGCAGCTTTGCGATCTGTTCCTTGTCGTAACCAAGGTCGTTCAGTACCTGCGCATTATGTTCGCCCAACTGCGGCCCGACCCATTCTGAAGTGCCGGGTGTCTCTGAGAGTTTCGGCACGATCCCCGGCATCTTGAAGTCTTTGCCGTCCGGCAGCTTGGCCTTGAGGAACATTTCCCTGGCCAGGTACTGCGGATCGCTGAACATGTCTTCGGCACTGAAGATCCGACTGGCCGGCACGTCAGCCTGATTCAACTGTTCGATGATGGCGTCCAGCGGCAATGAGTTGACCCAGCGATCAATGACCCCATAAATCTCGTCGCGACGGCTATCGCGCCCATCGTTGCTGGCCAATACCGGATCGCTGGCCAGGTCTTCCCTGCCGATGATCAGCATGAAGCGTTTGAAAATGGCATCGCCATTGGCACCGATTTGCACATGTTTGCCATCGGCGCTGGTGTGGATCGAGGAGGGCGTGATGCCGGGCATGATGTTGCCGGTGCGTTCGCGGATGAAACCGAACACGTCGAACTCCGGGACCATGCTTTCCATCATGGCGAAGATCGCTTCATACAGCGCCACATCGACCACTTGGCCCAGGCCGCCGTTGACTTCGCGATGACGCAGGGCCATCAACGCACCAATCACGCCCCAGAGTGCGGCAATCGAATCGCCGATGGAAATGCCGGTGCGCACCGGTGGTCGGTCTTCGAAACCGGTGATGTACCGCAGGCCGCCCATGGATTCACCGACGGCACCAAATCCTGGCTGATCTTTCATCGGCCCGGTCTGGCCGAATCCCGATAGACGCACCATCACCAGTTTCGGGTTCAGTGCGTGCAGGACTTCCCAGCCCAAACCGAGTTTTTCCAGCACGCCCGGGCGAAAATTCTCGATCAGAATGTCCGCTTCGCTCAGCAGTTTTTTCAGAATCGCCAGGCCGTCCGGATGCTTGAGGTTCAGCGTCAGGGACTTTTTGTTGCGTGCCTGAACGAACCACCACAGCGAGGTGCCTTCGTACAACTTGCGCCATTTGCGCAATGGATCACCACCGTCCGGGGATTCAATCTTGATCACTTCTGCACCGAATTCACCGCAAATACGCGAAGCAAACGGCCCGGCGATCAATGTGCCCAATTCAATGACTTTCAGACCTGAGAGCGGTTTGGCGGTGAACGGCATGCTGGATCCTGTAGGACATAGGTTTAACGGGTAGAGCGTTTTAGCATAGCCCGGCGTCAGCCGCCCAAGGTTGATTCGCCTTCAATTCGTTGATTGCCTGTCGCATCGGTTAGACTTGCCGCCTTTCCACGTATCAAGAAGCCCGTTCATGGCCCAGCCGTCCACGACTTACAAGTTTGAACTGAACCTCACCGACCTCGACCGCAGCGTGTACGAGAGCGTGAAGCAGACCATCGCCCGTCACCCTTCGGAAACCGAAGAACGCATGACCGTGCGGCTGCTGGCCTACGCCTTCTGGTACAACGAGCAGCTGTCGTTTGGTCGCGGTCTGTCAGACGTCGATGAACCAGCCCTGTGGGAAAAGAGCCTGGACGACCGTGTCCTGCACTGGATCGAAGTCGGCCAGCCGGACGCCGATCGCCTGACCTGGTGCTCGCGCCGCACCGAGCGCACCAGCCTGCTGGCCTACGGCAGCTTGCGCGTCTGGGAAACCAAAGTGATCCCGGCGATCAAAAACCTGAAAAACGTGCATATCGCCGCCGTACCTCAGGAAGTCCTGGAGACCCTGGCCAAGGACATGCCGCGCGTTATCAAGTGGGACGTCATGATCAGCGAAGGGACGATTTTCGTCACCGACGACCGTGGTCAGCACGAAGTCCAGTTGCAGTGGCTGAGCGGCGAACGCGGCTGATCAATCGCCGCTTCAGCGCTTAACCCGATTTTGTCCCACGTATTCAAGAGAAGCACCTGTCACCCCATGCGTATCGAACCTCGCCTGTTACCCGACACCCTGCCATTCCTCGGTGATCTGCCGCCGCTGCTGACCCGTCTGTACGCGGCGCGGGGCGTGCAGTCCGAAGCCGAGCTGGACAAAAGCCTGGCGCGGTTGATTCCGTTCCAGCAACTGAAGGGCATCGAGGGCGCAGTGGACTTACTGGTGGCGGCGCTGGAGCAGCGTCAGCGGATTCTGATCGTCGGTGACTTCGACGCTGATGGAGCAACGGCCAGTACCGTGGGCATGTTGGGGTTGCAGCTGTTGGGCGCGGCTCACGTCGACTATCTGGTGCCGAACCGATTCGAATATGGCTATGGCCTGACCCCGGAAATCGTCGAAGTCGCACTGACCCGCGACCCTCAACTGCTGATTACCGTGGATAACGGTATCTCCAGCGTTGAAGGCGTGGCGGCGGCGAAAAAGGCCGGGCTGAAGGTGCTGGTCACCGATCACCACTTGCCTGGCGATGAGCTGCCATTGGCTGATGCCATCGTCAATCCCAACCAGCCGGGTTGCGAGTTCCCGAGTAAGGCGCTGGCCGGTGTCGGGGTTATTTTCTATGTACTGATGGCCCTGCGTGCGCGTCTGCGCAGCCTGGGCTGGTACGAGAGCAAGCCGCAGCCGAACATCGGCGAGTTACTGGACCTGGTGGCGCTCGGCAGCGTCGCCGACGTGGTGCCACTGGATGCCAACAACCGGATTCTGGTGCATCAGGGCCTGGAGCGCATCCGCGCCGGGCGTGCTCGCCCGGGGATCAAGGCGATCCTCGAAGTGGCCAAGCGTGACCATGCGCGCATTACCTCCACTGATCTGGGGTTCATTGTCGGGCCACGGCTGAACGCCGCCGGTCGGCTGGATGACATGAGCCTGGGCATCGAATGCCTGCTCACCGAAGACGCCGGGCTTGCTCGTGAAATGGCAGCCCAGCTCGACGGCATGAACCAGGATCGCAAGTCCATCGAGCAGGGCATGCAGCGCGAGGCGCTGGCCCAGCTCAAGGACCTGCCGGTGGAATCGATGCCGTTCGGTTTGTGCCTGTTCGATCCCGAGTGGCACCAGGGGGTCATCGGAATCCTCGCATCGCGTATGAAAGAGCGCTATTTCCGTCCGACCATCGCCTTTGCCGATGCCGGCGATGGCCTGCTCAAGGGCTCGGGGCGTTCAGTCCAGGGATTTCATATTCGCGATGCCTTGAGCGTGGTGGCAGCGCAGCATCCGAATCTGATCAGTAAATACGGCGGCCACGCCATGGCGGCTGGCCTGACACTGCCGGAAGCGAATTTTCCGTTGTTCGCCGAAGCCTTCGACGCGGAAGTGCGTCGGCAATTGCGCGAAGAAGACCTGACGGGTCGCCTGCTGTCGGACGGCACCCTGGCAGTCGAGGAATTCCACCTGGAACTGGCCCGTGCCCTGCGTCATGCCGGTCCTTGGGGCCAGCACTTCCCGGAGCCGCTGTTTCATGGGGTGTTCCAGTTGGTCGAGCAGCGCGTCGTCGGCGAGCGGCACCTCAAGGTGGTGCTGAAAAGCGAATGTGGTTCGGTGAAGCTCGATGGCATTGCCTTTGGCATCGACCGCGACATCTGGCCGAATCCGACCATCAAGTGGGTGGAATTGGCCTACAAGCTCGACCTCAATGAGTTTCGTGGGAATGAAACAGTTCAGTTGATGATTGCCCATATCGAACCGCGTTAAGCCCTTTCGCGGGCAAGCCTCGCTCCTACAGGAGCGAGGCTT
>DQGF01000405.1:0-1137 GCA_003525045.1 Pseudomonas sp.
GCCAACGCGGTGGCCTTCAGCCGAGCACTCGGCTTGAAGAAGGCGGACATGCTCGGCTTCTCAATCGGCGGCATGGTGGCGCAGGAAGTTGCGTTGCGCCATCCGCAGTTGGTGCGCCGGCTAATCCTGGCGGGAACGTCGCCACGCGGTGGGGTCTCGGGAAATGATCCACGGGTTCCCGAGATCGCGCTGCGCGAATCGATTGCCACGCTGGAGGAGACCAGCTACCTGTTCTTCGATCCGGCGCCATCAAGCCAGCAGGCGGCCCGGGAATTCTGGGAAAGGCGCCACCAGCGCAAGGAAGGCCTCGACAAGCTCAGTTCGATGAAGGTCATCGCGGCCCAGGGGGCGGCGCTGGGCAAGTGGAGCATTCCCGGTGACGGCACCTTTTCGCAATTGAGCGAGATTACCCAGCCAACCCTGGTGGTCAACGGCAGCAAGGACGTGATGGTGCCCACCGAGAACTCGTACACGCTGCAAAAGCATATTCCGAACGCCAAATTGCTGATCTATCCAAACTCGGGGCACGGCGCATTATTCCAATATGCCGAAGATTTCGCGGCGCAAGCCAATGCCTTCCTGGACTAGGTCGGACCCATCGCGTTCGGAATCGCTTTGAGCGACACGCCCCGCCCTTTCAAAGGTAATGAGGCTGCTACAACATCAGATAATTCGAGTTTTTCAATTATCGAAAAAGCCAACACCCACAAAAAAGCCCACTGACCGTTACCGGTTCAGCGGGCTTTGTTCTAACCAGGCTTTTTACTTACAAAGCCATATCACTGGCAGCATTAGCCTTCGATGCCTTAGGCGCTTCAGCCGGAGCAGCAGCCGGAGCCACCACCTGACCAATCACCGGCGGCGGGGTCAGTTCCAGCACCTTGGCGGTGTAAGCCCACTCTTCGGCCACCTTCTCAGGACTGCCATTCAACTGAGTGCCATAGCTAGGCACGATCTGGTGCAGCTTCTCCTGCCAAGCCGGGGAAGCCACCTTGTCCTTGAACACTTTCTGCAGCACGGTCAGCATGATCGGCGCCGCAGTCGATGCACCTGGCGAAGCACCCAGCAAACCAGCAATGGTGCCGTCTTGCGAAGCGACGATCTCGGTACCCAACTTCAACACGCCACCCGCCGCTT
>DQGF01000405.1:1430-2100 GCA_003525045.1 Pseudomonas sp.
AACACGCCACCCGCCGCTTCATCACGCTTGATGATCTGCACGCGTTGGCCGGCTTGCCACAGGCGCCAGTCTTCGGCCTTGGCGTTCGGGAAGTATTCTTTCAGGGCGTCGAGGCGGTCTTCATCCGACAGCATCAGTTGGCCGGCAAGGTACTCGACCAGCGGGTATTCCTTGATGCCGACCTTGGTCATTGGCCACACGTTGTGCGTGGTGGTGGTGCTCAGCAGGTCCAGGTACGAACCTTCCTTGAGGAACTTGGTGCTGAAGGTGGCGAATGGGCCAAACAGGATGACGCGCTTGCCGTCCAGAACACGGGTGTCCAGGTGCGGAACCGACATTGGCGGTGCGCCAACGGAGGCTTTGCCGTAGGCCTTGGCCAGGTGTTGCTCGGCAAGGGTCGGGTTTTCGGTGACGAGGAACGAGCCGCCTACCGGGAAGCCTGCGTATTCCTTGGCTTCAGGAATGCCGGACTTCTGCAGCAGGTGCAGGGCACCGCCGCCGGCGCCGATGAAGACGAACTTGGCGTCGGTTTCGAATTTTTTGCCGTCTTTGAGGTTTTTGTAGCTGACGCGCCAGCTGCCGTCGTCGTTCCTGGTGATGTCCTGTACTTCGCTGGACAGTTTCAAGTCGAACTTGGGCGTGGTCTGCAGGTGCGCGACGAACTGGCGGG
>DQGF01000405.1:2423-3612 GCA_003525045.1 Pseudomonas sp.
CTGGCGGGTGATTTCG
The DNA here is from genome assembly GCA_003525045.1 of Pseudomonas sp. Classification (GTDB taxonomy): domain Bacteria; phylum Pseudomonadota; class Gammaproteobacteria; order Pseudomonadales; family Pseudomonadaceae; genus Aquipseudomonas. The sequence goes on from DQGF01000405.1 coordinate 2,440, forward strand.
CCAAAGTTGACGTCGGTGCCGATCGGGGACCAGGTGGCGGCGATTTTCTGGTTCGGGTCACGCCCTTCCATCATCAGCGGAACCCACTTCTTGATCACAGCCGGGTCTTCGGAGTACTGCATGCCGGCGAACAGCGGGCTCGCTTGCAGGGCTTCGTAGCGCTTCTTCAGGAACTTGATGTTGTCATCGCCCCACACAAAGCTCATGTGCGGCGTGGAGTTGATGAACGAACGCGGATTTTTCAGCACGCCTTGCTGAACCTGCCAGGCCCAGAACTGACGGGAGATCTGAAAGGCTTCGTTGATTTCAACGGCTTTCGGGATCTGCACGTTGCCCTTGTCGTCTTCCGGGGTGTAGTTCAACTCGGCCAGGGCGGAGTGACCGGTACCGGCGTTGTTCCAGCCGTTGGAGCTTTCCAGGGCGACGCCGTCGAGGCGCTCGACCATTTCCATCGACATGCCGGGTTCCAGCTCGTTGAGCCAGACACCCAGGGTCGCGCTCATGATGCCGCCGCCAATGAGCAGCACATCGACTTTCTTTGCCTCTTCCGCCTGAACGGAAGTGATCCCCATCGACAAAGCCAGCCCCAGCAGGGCTGTGTTCATTTTTTTAAACATCTGTTGCACCTATGATAAAACGCCATCCGCCCTTCCATCTTCACTCGCGAGCCCGTTGTTTCACGGCATGAAGGCAGATGTCGTGGGTTCTCGCACATGACGATTGGAGGGTGGGCACACAAGGCCGACATGTCTCCATCGGCCTCAGTTTATATGTCCCTACTGAACTGGTTTTTTATCATTATTGGCCTCAGCTACTTGAGCGACAGTGATTCTGTTGGCGCATCTCGGAGGACACGCAAACTGAATAGGTCAAAGCAAGTTATTGCGAAGAATATCACGACACGGCAAACCCGCGCGTCTGTTCCCGGCCTGATAGTCCGGCATGGGCGCCTGGCGTCACTATACTGATCCTGATTTTCTTGGCGAGCCGGTGAGGAACAGTCATGAGCGATAAAGTCGATCTGCGCAAATACTCCTCTCAAGTGGTGGACGGCGTGGAGCGCGCGCCCGGCCGCTCCATGCTGCGCGCCGTGGGCTTCACGGACGAGGACTTCAAGAAACCGCAGATCGGCATCGCCTCAACCTGGGCGATGGTCACGCCGTGCAACATGCA
>DQGF01000449.1:0-2205 GCA_003525045.1 Pseudomonas sp.
GCGCGGCGGCTGCACTACGACTTTCGCCTGGAACTCGATGGCGCCCTGAAAAGCTGGGCGGTACCCAAAGGTCCGTCACTGGATCCCAAGGTCAAGCGCCTGGCAGTCCACGTTGAAGACCATCCGCTTGACTACGCCACATTCGAGGGCAGCATCCCCGAAGGGCATTACGGCGCCGGTGACGTGATCGTCTGGGACCGCGGCGTGTGGATTCCCCAGGAGGATCCGGCCAAGGCCTACGCCAAGGGCAAGCTCAAGTTCGAGCTGCAAGGTGAGAAGCTCGGCGGTCTGTGGAACCTGGTGCGCACGCACATGCCGGGCAAGCAGGAGCAATGGTTTCTGATCAAGCACCAGGACAGCGCGGCCAAACCCGAGAGCGATTACGACGTGGTCGCCGCCGAGCCCGACAGTGTGCTCAGTGACCGCACCATCGTCCCCAAAAAGTCGAAGACCGCGGACACACCCAAGCCCGTCAAGAAACCGGCCGTTGCGGCGCGCAAGGAAAAGTCGGCGCCTTTGACCGGCGCCCATAAAGCCAAACTGCCGGAGCTGCTCAAACCGGAACTGGCGACCCTGGTCGAGAAGGCTCCGGGCGGTGAGTGGAGCTACGAGATCAAGTTCGACGGCTATCGGATCATGGCGCGCATCGACCACGGCAAGGTGCAACTGTTTACTCGCAATGGTCACGACTGGACCCACAAACTGCCGAAACAAGCCGAGGCGTTGGTGGCGCTGGGCCTCGAATCGGCCTGGCTCGACGGTGAAATGGTGGTGGCCAACGAGCAGGGCGTGCCCGACTTCCAGGCCTTGCAGAACGCCTTCGATTCCGGCCGCAGCGGCGCCATCCTTTACTACCTGTTCGACATGCCCTACCTCAATGGCGTGGACCTGCGCGAAGTGCCTGTCGAGGAGCGCAGGGCCGCGCTGGCGACGGTACTCAAACCCAATGAAGACCCGCTGCTACGGTTCTCCGACGCGTTCGGCGAAGAGCCGGAAGCCTTGCTCAACAGCGCCTGCCAGATGCGCATGGAAGGGCTGATCGGCAAGCGTCTGGGGTCGCCCTACGTGTCCCGGCGCAGCAGCGACTGGATCAAGCTCAAGTGCAAGCATCGCCAGGAATTCGTGGTGGTCGGCTACACCGATCCTAAAGGTTCGCGCAACGCGTTCGGTGCCTTGCTGCTGGGGCTGCATGACCGTGACAGCGGCGAACTGCGCTACGCGGGCAAGGTCGGCACCGGGTTCAACGAGACCACGCTCAAACACATCCACGACCAACTGAAACCCTTGCAGACGAAAAAACCGTCCGTGGTCAACCCACCGACCGGCTTTGACGCCAAGGGCGTGCATTGGCTCAAACCCACGCTGCTGGCGGAAGTGGCTTTTGCCGAAATGACCAAGGAGGGCTCGGTGCGCCATGCGGTGTTCCATGGCCTGCGCGATGACAAACCTGCCGAAGAAATTACCGAGGAGCGTCCGAAAGCCGTGAAGACTTCAACCTCGAAAGCTGCTGCTGCGAAAACTGCTGCTCCAAAAGCTGCTGCTCCAAAAACCTCTGCTTCAAAAACCGCTGCTTCAAAAAAAAGCGTCGCTGAAAAGCCAGTCGCCACAAAAAAGAAAACCGCCGAACCCGCACCTTCACAGATCGGCCTGGGCAAGGGCAAGGTGCGCATCACCCACCCGGACCGGGTGATCGACGCCAGCAGCGGCACCACCAAAGTGCAACTGGCCGAGTATTACGCCAGCGTCGCCGAATGGATACTGCCCGAACTCAAGGATCGGCCCGTGGCACTGGTGCGCGCCCCGGACGGGATTGCCGGTGAACTGTTCTTCCAGAAGAACGCCGAGCGCCTGGCCATTCCGGGGATCACCAGCCTGGACAAAGAACTCACCGGCCAACCGGTGATGATCATCAACAACGCCGAAGCCCTGATCGGCGCCGTGCAGATGAGCACGGTGGAACTGCACACCTGGAACGCCACGTCCGACAACCTCGACAAACCCGACCGCTTCGTCCTCGACCTCGACCCGGACCCGGCATTGCCCTGGAAAAGCATGGTCGAAGCGACCCAACTGACCCTGTCGGTGCTCGATGAACTGGGGCTCAAGGCGTTCCTCAAGACCAGCGGCGGCAAGGGCCTGCACGTCGTCGTGCCGCTCGCGCCGCGGCTCTCCTACGACGCGGTCAAGGACTTCGCGCCGATCACC
>DQGF01000449.1:2436-2910 GCA_003525045.1 Pseudomonas sp.
TGACCAGCGGCGGCAAGGGCATTCACCTGGTGGTGCCGCTGACCCGCAAGCTCGGCTGGGACGAGGTCAAGGACTTCAGCCATGCCATCGTCAGCCACATGGCAAAATTGCTGCCGGATCGTTTTTCCGCGGTATCCGGCCCGAAGAATCGGGTCGGGCGGATCTTCATCGATTACCTGCGCAACGGCCTGGGCGCCACCACCATCTGCGCCTATGCCGTGCGGACTCGCGAAGGGTTGCCGGTGTCAGTGCCGATCTTTCGCGAGGAGGTGGGCGAACTCAAGGGCGGCAATCAATGGGATGTGCACAACGTGCATGAGCGGCTGGCAGAAGTGGGTGACGAGCCATGGGCGGAGCTGAAGAAAACCCGGCAGACCATCACCGCCGAGATGCGGCGGCGGGTGGGGATGAAGAAGTAGCGAGTCGTGATCCGGATCGAAGCCTGACACCGTCCCACAGGAGTTTGAGGGTGTC
>DQGF01000449.1:3277-3407 GCA_003525045.1 Pseudomonas sp.
GCAAGCCCGCTCCCACAGGTAATTGATGGTGTTTGAGAAACTTGCGCCTGACACCATCCCATTGTGGGAGCGGGCTTGCTCGCGAAAGCAATCTGCCAGTCACTGCAATGTTGAATGGGCCGCCGTCTTC
>DQGF01000223.1:0-3538 GCA_003525045.1 Pseudomonas sp.
CCGCTTGATCGTGCGGATGTTCGCGCCCCGCTCGGGCCTCAATGATGCATGATGCCTGCCCGCGGCCAAACAAAGTCGGGATTGTGCTCAATCCTTGCAGCGGCGCCATGCGACGTGCCTTGTCCAAGTTCCGCCTGCTCGCACGCAACGTACCCGGCGCGACTGTGCTCGAAGCGACCACGCGCCAGGAGATCGCCCACGCCGTGCTCCATTTCCAGCTCAGGGAAAGTGACCTGCTGGTCATTCTGGGCGGCGATGGAACCCTGCAAGCCGCCATCTCCATTCTGCTGAGCCGCGAGCCCTCAAGCCTACCCACCGTTCTGGTTATTCCGGGGGGCACCACTAACATGAGCGCGATCGATCTGGGCGCACGCCTGAGCGCCGAAAAGGCTTTGACGAGCTTATCTGCCTGGCTCGCCGGGAATGCCGCCACGCCAAAAGTCGTATCGCGCGCGGCGCTTCGGGTTGATGACCCGCTGTACCAAGGGCCGCGATTCGGGATGTTCTTCGGCATTGGTGCTGTTGTGAACGGCGTGCGCTACTACCATCGGGAGCTGCGGCCCAAGCGCGTACCCGGGGCGCTGGGACCGTCGCTGGCCTTCGGCCGAATGCTGCTTTGCGCGCTGCACCACTTGCCACACGATCCGTTCCCGGCATTGCCTGCTCGCCTGGGCACTCATCGCGGAGTCTGGGAAGGCGACTGGCTGGTGGTGTTTGCCACGACCCTGAACAGGCTCCTGGCCGGGAGCAGACCTTATTGGGGCACCGAACAACAGCCCATTCATCTGACCGCCATCGCGCATCGGCCCAGGCGACTGGCCCTCATCCTGCCGTTCCTGCTCTGGGGGCGGGCCTTCTGGATGATCAAAGAGCAGGATGGTTACTTCAGCCACAATTTCACCCGGATGGATCTCGGTGGTGCTGACGAGTACGTGCTGGACGGTGAAATTTTTGCAGCACAGGGCACGATCACGCTAGCCGCCACCGACCCGATCCGCTTCATGACCTTTTAGGACAATTGAGATCCGATGCGAGCTTCTAATTCCATGCCGCCCCCAGCGGACCTGCTTGAACAGGTCAGGGAGCAATGCACGCAACCGATGCCCGGCGAGCTGGATGGGATTGTCCAGGCATTGCACACACGCCTGGGCGATGCATTGGTGGCGCTGCTGGTCTACGGTTCATGCCTGCGCAACGGCGATCTGACCGATGGCATGGTCGACTTTTATGCGCTTGTCGATAGCTACGCTAACGCTCATCACAAGCGCTTGCAGCAGCTCGCCAACGCATGGCTTCCGCCCACCGTGATCCTCGTCAGGGCTCCTGCGCCCGATGGACAAATACTCCATGCCAAATGCGCCATCCTCTCGCTGCAGGACTTCGAGGCGGGTACCGGTTCGTGGTTTCAAAGCTACCTCTGGGCCCGTTTCGCCCAGCCATGCCGACTCGTTTATTTCAAGGACGAGGAGACGCACAAGCGTATCCATTTCGCACTGGCTCAAGCCGTAATGACGCTGATGGGTCGCTGTGTCGCCAATCTACCGGATCGATTCAACAGCTTTACTCTATGGAAAAGAGCACTGTCGCTGACCTACGGAGCCGAGCTGCGTCCCGAGTCAGCCAATCGCCCCGGGCAACTCGTCAGGCATGACAAGGCCTATTATTCGCGCATTACCCGAGCCGCGGCGCCTGCTGTGAAGCACATGGCAGCCTGTGCGGGCGAAGAGGATTGTTATCGCAACCTTTGCCCGGCCGCAACGCGCCGAGCTAACGAGCGACTGTGGAGATTCAGGCGAATCCAGGGAAGAACCTTGAACGTGGCACGGTTGGTCAAATCCTTTTTCACCTTCGAAAACGGTGTCGACTACCTCATCTGGAAGCTGGAACGCCACTTGGGTGAGCCTATCGTCGTGACCCATCGCTTGCGGCGTTTTCCGCTGGTCTTCGGCTGGCCATTACTCTGGCGTCTGCTCAAAAGCCGCCGGCTGCGCTGAAGAAGTTGCTCCTCGCCAACGCGAACAACAGAGGCAACCCATGAATAGAGGCAAAGATCGCGTCTGCGCCCGACCACAAAAGCGTAAGCATCGCCCCAGCGTGGCGCTCGGCTTGTGGATCATCAAGCGTCTTGAAAAGGCGATCCTGCGATATTCCACAGTGGGCGACAGCCCTTTCTTCGAGCCCCGGCAGTTTGCGTGGGTTGCCGAGCTGGAAGCGAACTGGCCGAGCATTCTCAAGGAACTTGAAGTTGTTCTCCATGACGGCGACCGGTTGCCCAATTTCCAGGACATCTCCAAGGATCAGCGGAATATTACCCAGGATGACAAATGGAAAACTTTTTTCCTCTTCGGCTACGGTTACAAAATGGATAACAACTGTGCCCGGTGCCCTGACACCACAAGAGTGGTAGAAGCCATACCGGGCATGTTTACCGCGTTCTTTTCGATCCTGGCCCCAGGCAAGCATATCCCCCTCCATCGAGGCCCTTACAATGGGCTATTGCGCGTGCATCTAGGGCTCGTGGTGCCTGAGCCTGAAGAGAGATGTCGAATTCAGGTCGGGGATCAAATCCGCCATTGGGAAAGCGGCAAATGCCTGATATTCGACGACACATACCGGCATCAAGTGTGGAACGATACGACGGGCACCCGGGTGGTTTTGTTTCTCGACGTCGAACGACCGCTCAATCGGTGGGGCAGACTGCTCAATAGATTCGTGCTCCGTCTGATTCGCTGGTCGCCGTTCATTCAGGACGCGCGCCGCAACCAGCGTGCCTGGGAGCGTGGTCTTGAATCATAGCGGCGCCAACGGGCGACAAATGAAGCGCTGAGCCCTGTCGGGTATAGAGGATTTCCAGCAACGATGACCAGTCTTCTGCATATTTCCGATACACATTTCGGCACAGAACAGCCCCCCGTAATGCAAGCCTTCGAAACGCACGTCAAGGCTCATGGCGCCGATCTAGTACTTTTTTCAGGGGACATCACGCAACGCGCCAGACGTGAGCAGTTCGCCTTGGCGCAGGCATTCATCAAGCGCATCAAGGACTACGGAGTACCGCAAGTCCTGTCGATACCCGGCAACCACGATATCCCCATGTACAACCTGCTCGCGCGCATATTTTCACCCTACGGAAATTATCACAGGTACATCGACAGTAATCTCGCACCCATATTCGAGAATGACGATGCATTGATCATCGGTTTGAACACAACACACCCTGCACGCCGCAAAGCAGGCAAGGTCACTTCCCGGCAAGTCGAGGAAGTGGCTGAGCGGCTACAGAAGTGCGATCCGCAAAAGCTGCGCATCGTCGTCGCTCATCAACCGTTCGGCTCAATCGTCGCTTCCGACCGACGCAATCTGCAGATCGGTGCAAGGGCTGCACTGGAGCGCTGGGCCTCGTCAGGGCTTGATCTGGTGATGGGGGGGCACATACATCTTCCCTATGTGCTGGCACTCAGCACGCAATATGCCGGACTGTCCAAGGAAATCTGGGGTGTGCAGGCGGGAACGACCCTTTCGTCACGTCTACGCGGCA
>DQGF01000223.1:3840-8426 GCA_003525045.1 Pseudomonas sp.
CTTTCGTCACGTCTACGCGGCAATGCCCCCAATTCGTTCAATCGAATCTATCTGGACAAACGAACAAGGCAAGTCACCATCGAGCGCTGGGAGTATTCTGAATCCTGCGCTGCCTTTGAGCGCAGCGCCGAATTTCATTGTGACTGTCTGCTGTCTGCGACGCCAAGTCAGGACCGCGGTTTCTCACCCTGAGCAAAGGAGAGTTCCGTGCCAAGCTCACGGTCTGCCCAAGGCTTGACCAGTGCCTGCGCTGCCCTAAGGTCGGCAGGAAAGTCCAACTCCACCCAGCCCAAGCCTTCGATTGACTGTGCGAAAACCTGCCCAGTAGTCCCTGCAAGGTAATCGATGATGCTCAAGTACCACATTTGCAAGGCTTCAGGGCGGCGCATGCTGTCCTCTAGCGCGCTTCGAAACAGCGGTCCTCCTCCTGTCTGAAAATGCATCATGCCAATAGACTCCCCGTCGACATAATCGAGCGGTATCAGTTTACTGATGGCGCTAATTCGATCACCGATGAGTTGGACTTTCATATCGTCGCTGTCGTAAGCCAGTTTCCGGTCGACCGCGAGTGTAATCGCCCTGGCAGGAGCATCAAGTAGTCGCTCCAGGACTGGCTGGTCGAATAACGTATCGCCATTTAGCAGAATGAAATCGTCATGCATGATTTGGCGAGCCATCCAGCAACTTGCCAGATTATCGGCGACCTCAAAGAACGGGTTGTAAATCGTAGAAATGAAGCCCGGCCCGTAACGTTCGTTTAACACCCGTTCGACTTGCTCTGCCCCGTAGCCGATTACTGCAGTAATCTGACTTATCCCAGCGGCCATTAGAGCGTCAATCTGCCATTCTATGACCCGCTGCCCACCGACCTCGAGCAGGCATTTTGGGGTGTTCGTCGTATACGGAAGAAGCCGTCGTCCTTGGCCGGCGCTCAATAGGATTGCATCTGTACGGGTGCGTTGTTCGAATAGACCCATTTCTCCCGGGCTCCTATTTAAGGAATTGAACTAGCAGGGCCCTGCAATCATTTAAGGGCTTGCTTGGTAGACTAGAACAATCCATTCGCTCAGTTAAACCTTTCGACACCCGCCCATCGCCTCGATTCAAAAAAGCACCGCACGGAAACTTTAATCTTCGACTCCTCGTATTTCGCTCTATGCTTTGGAGATTAATTTTCCGAGGAAACGCTCATGCGCTTGGAGGGTTCAGCACAGTCATCCTCAAGCATCGATATTTGCGACCCTGTCACCGCAGGGGACATAGGGGAGCAGCTCGCGATACCCCGCATCGAGCCGATAGTTTTGGCAGCCCGAGCCGGGGCACCGCAGGCACCCGCCGTGCGCATATTTCTGGGTACCGAACCTGCGCAACACCGAGCAGAGCGCATGTTTGTCTATGCACTGGAGCAGGTGCGAAACCCGGACCGCCGTTATGAGATTTACCGGATGACGGGCCTGCCCGGATTCGTCCAGGCAGGCTGGCGTACCGGCTTCACCAATTACCGCTTCGCTATCCCGGACTTGGCGGGGCGCCACGGTCGGGCGCTTTATAACGACGTCGATCAACTCTACACCGCCGACCCGGCCGAACTGTTCGACCAACCGATGGGCGAGCACGGCTACCTGGCGCTCTCTCCCAGAGAGACGGCAGTCATGCTCATCGACTGCGAGCGGATGCAACGCTGCTGGAATATGAATACAGCCACCACGACCAGCAAAAAAAAGTTGCACGCGCTTGCAGCCGAGATACCGGGCTGTTTCGGGATACTGGATGCCATCTGGCACGCCAGGGATCTGGAATACAAACACGGCGAATCCCGATTGTTACATTACACAACGCTGCATCTACAGCCCTGGAGACCGCTGCCTGCCCAATACAGCTACCAGATCCATCCCTACGCCGAAATTTTTCTCAGCCTTGAGGAGGCGGCAGACGCTATCGGGTATGAGCTCTACACGGCAGCACAGCCCAGTCCCCGATTCGTCCACTCTAGTCGGGAAGTCACCACACAGCCGGCGCTTATCCCGGAAGATGTCAAGCTGCTCAGTCGTAAGCTGCAGTGTGCGAAGCTCGGGCTGATCGGACCATGGCAACAAACGAAGGCACACGGCCCAGAGGTCAGGCAGTTCGATATTGACCAGCTTCGCCAAGTCGATTTACAACCTCAAGATTTCATCGCGGCCCATGGTCTTGAAAAGCTGGCTCCCGAAGACCTGCCCTGGGTCATGGATCGCCTGTTCAGTCTGGCCACCCGATTGCTTTACATTCAGGCAAAGCTCAGTGGCGATGGTTCGATGATCAGCTCTGTCAGCGGCTGGCGCCGACTCCTGCGGCGCATCGCGCGGCGCTATCCGGATCGTTGCTGGCAGCTCGATTGCGAGGATGAAAAGGGTCGCATGCAGCGCTTCGTCGCTGACTATGCGTTGCGGCTCAAGACGGCTGATAGCCCCAAGGTCTGGGTGCTGCTGAGCAATCATGCAGGTGACAACGCACAGCTGATTGCCATGGCCGACGCATTGGGCTGGCCCTACGAATGCAAACGTATAACCACCCCCCCTCGTCCTTATCTGCTCGACGCCCTGCTGGGCACCAAGTTGCCCAGACGGCCCGTACCGGGCCTGAGCGCGCCTTGGCCAGACATGGTCTTGAGTTCGGGACGGCGTTGCGCCCAGGTTGCCCAATGGATCAAGCATCGCTCCAAGGGCACGACACAACTGGCCCATGTGGGACGTGCCCAGGTCCCGTTGTGGCGCTTCGACCTGGTCTTGTCGACTCCGCAATATGGACTTGCCCTGGCGGACAACGTAGTGGACCTCCCTGCCCCGTATATGAACCCGCGTACGCTGGATCAGGAGCAACTGGAGCTATGGCGACAGCGCTTTACTTCACTGCCTCGCCCCTGGATTGCCGTCCTCGTGGGAGCAAGCGCCTCACCCTATTGTATGGACTCGGAGGCAGAGGTTCGACTCGGCCGTGAAGCCAATGCTGCGGTCAAAGCCCTGGGTGGCTCGATCCTGTTATCGACCAGTCCGCGCTCATCTGCAACGACCACCGATACGTTGCTGTCTGCCATTGACATTCCATGCTGGTCGTATCGATTCGGTGAGACGCAAGACAATCCTTATCCCGCATATCTCGCGCTGGCGGATGGATTTATCGTCACCGGCGACAGCCTTTCAATGCTGACAGAGGCCTGCATGACCGGGCGTCCGGTTGCGGTATTTCCGTTGCCCATCCAACGCAAGGGCAAAGCCCGGCTTCGCCACGCACTAGAACAACGACTGGGGGTAATTGACCGGACAACGGGAGTACGTGGCACGCCCAAGCAGCAGGAGGGCTTCAGCAGACTCTATTTCAAACTCGTGTCGGGCGGATTGATAAGGCGGGAACGACAATTCGAGCAGGCGCATATCGCACTTGGCGTCATGCCTTTATCACAAGGGATTATGCAGCCTCCAATGCTCACGCCACAGTTGCTGAAAAGCGCCCGCGAACGAGCAATTAACGCCATTCGAGGCTTGATAATCGGCGAACACCCGTCAAGTTATTGATCGAGAGCTATGGCGCATCAATATGAAGAGCTAAGGATATCTGGTCGCTATCCCACGGGACTTCCAGCACTCTAGCCTTCAGCGACCAGAAAGCTGCTCCAGTATCGCGCATGCTTGGGTAGTAAAACGGAAGCTCTTGTCTGCCTGAACAACGATTACACCCTCATCACATAAACGTTTGAGGACTTCGCGTACATTGATGAACGGCAATTCGCTAGCAAACGGTTGCAGATAAGCATGCACACCACGCACACCGATGGAGCGCTTATCTCTGGAGGCGATGAGCAATGAATATCTTCAAAGGCTGGATAGATCGGGGACTTATTTCCGGTGTTTGCTACGGCGGCAAGCGCTTTTACGACCAAGGCGGTTTGGCTGGCAAAAAGGCCATGCTTGCCATCACCATCGACGGTCAACCTCACATGTTGGTCAAGGACGGCGTGCTCGGTGAACTCAACGATATGCTCAAGCCCATCATACGTGGCACGTTGGCTTATACCGGGATGGCTGTGTTGCCGACCTTTGTTGCGCATCACGTGCCGTATATCTCCCAAGAGGCCCGCGCAAACTTATTGGAGCAGTATCGTCAGCACTTGAGATCGCAGTACCGCTTCATGTTCCCAGCGTCAAATTCGTCGTTGCGTGCTCGGTGTGCACTGCGACTTCATGGCACAGCCTAGGCAATTCGAACTCCAGTAGCGGTGTAATTTGAGACCCTTTTCAACGCTGGAAAAACGCCAAATCAATGCCTCTCCAGCCGGACAAATGTATTTATTTTTTGAAGCGTCGTAGATGAAGACATCATTGTTGAAACGCCCATCGGCTTTGGCTGCCGAGGTCATCGGCTTGGGCTCATAGGCGGTGATATCTGCATCGTAACAAGCAAGGACTTGTTCGCTTTTGAAGTAACCTCGGTCCGCCACCACCGACAGCGTTTCTGACGCCATCGCCTCGCGGGCCTGCTTGGCCATCGAGCTGAGTTGATGGGCGACAGCCACCTCGGATGGCCTTACTGTTGTCTTTTCGGAAGTTGGC
>DQGF01000455.1:0-2195 GCA_003525045.1 Pseudomonas sp.
GAGGCACGTCCTTCGCGGGCAAGCCTCGGTCCTACAGGGGATTGCAGTGTTCCCGTAGGAGCGAGGCTTGCCCGCGAAGAGGCCCGCCCAAACACCCCAAAATTCATGCACTGACTGGAAAACTCATCATGACCAAGAACTACCTCTCGCACCCAGTCAAAGCACTGGCCCTGGCCCTCGGCCTCTTCAGCTCCATCACCTTCGCCGCCGATGCGCCGCTGAAAGTCGGCACCACCGCCGCCTTCGCCATCCCCCTGGAAGCCGCCGTGGAAGAAGCCAAGAAACAAGGCCTCCAAGTTGACCTGGTGGAGTTCAGCGACTGGATCGCCCCTAACGTCAGCCTCGCCGCCGGCGACATCGATGTGAACTATTTCCAGCACATCCCGTTCCTGGAAAACGCCAAGGCCGCCGCCGGTTTTGACCTGGTGCCGTTCGCCCCGGGGATCATCAACAACGTTGGCCTCTACTCGAAAAAATACAAAAGCTTCGACGCACTGCCACAAGGCGCCAGCGTGGCCATCGCCAACGACCCGATCAACAGCGGTCGCGGCCTGCAACTGCTGGCCAAGGCTGGCCTGATCACGCTCAAACCGGGGGTCGGCTACAAGGCTACCGAAGAAGACATCATCGCCAACCCGAAGAAAATCAAAATCCTCCAGGTCGAAGCCGTGCAACTGGTACGCGCCTATGACGACGCGGACCTGGTCCAGGGCTACCCGGCCTACATCCGCCTGTCGAAGACCTTCGATGCCGGCTCTGCCCTGCTGTTCGACGGCCTCGATCACAAGGAATACGTGATTCAGTTCGTGATCCAGCCGAACAGCAAAACCGACCCGCGCCTGATCAAGTTCGTCGACATCTACCAGCACTCTCCCGCCGTTCGCGCAGCCTTGGATAAAGCCCACGGCAAGCTCTACCAAGCTGGCTGGGAAAGCTGAGCATGACGGCTGCTATCCAACGGCGACTGGAGATTCCAGAGCCTCAAAAAGCCGAACAGACCGAATTGCACCCGGACCTTAATCGCGCTCACGTGCGCTTCATCGGCCTGGGCAAAACCTACAACGGTCAGCAAGGTCCGGTGGCGGCCCTGCACGGCATCGACCTGGCGATCCAGCGTGGTGAAGTGTTCGGCATCATTGGCCGCAGCGGCGCCGGCAAATCATCGCTGATCCGCACCATCAACCGCCTCGAACAACCGAGCACCGGACGCGTGCTGATCGACCAGGTCGACATTGGCGAGTTCGATGAAGACCGCCTGGTAACGCTGCGTCGCCGGATCGGCATGATCTTCCAGCACTTCAACCTGATGTCGGCCAAGACGGTTTGGCAGAACGTCGAGTTGCCGCTGAAAGTCGCCGGAGTGCCCAAGGAAAAACGCCAGCAGAAAGTCCGTGAACTGCTGGAACTGGTAGGCCTGCAAGAGAAGCACAAGGCCTATCCGGCGCAGCTGTCCGGCGGGCAGAAACAGCGCGTCGGCATCGCCCGGGCGCTGGTGCATGACCCGGCGATTTTGCTGTGCGACGAAGCGACTTCGGCGCTGGATCCGGAGACCACGCAATCGATCCTCGGCCTGCTGCGCGAGATCAATCAGCGGCTGGGTTTGACCATCGTGCTGATCACTCACGAGATGGCGGTGATTCGCGATATCTGCGATCGGGTGGTGGTGCTGGAGCACGGGCGAATCGTCGAGCAAGGGCCGGTGTGGGAAGTCTTCGGCAACCCGCAGCATGAGGTCAGCAAGACTTTGCTCGCGCCGTTGCAAAATGCATTGCCGGAAGAACTGCAAAGCCGGTTACGCCCACAACCGCAATCCTCGGATGCCGCTGTTGTGCTGCGCTTGCAATTCACCGGCAGCGCCACGGATGAACCGGACCTGGCAGCGCTGTTCGCCGCCCTCGGCGGTCGCGTGCGCTTGCTGCAAGGTGGCGTCGAACGGATTCAAGGCCATGCCCTCGGGCAACTGCTGCTGGCGGTAACCGGCTCGTCCCTCGGTGCCGAAGAATTGCGTCAACGCGCGGGCAACTGGGCACAACAGGTGGAGGTCTTGGGTTATGTGGTTTGATCGCTTGCTGCAAGGTTTTATCGACACCTTCCTGATGGTCGGCGTGTCGTCATTGATCGCGCTGTTGGCGGGCATTCCGTTGGCAGTGATTCTGGTAACCAGCTCCAAAGGCGGGATCTACGAAGCACCGGCG
>DQGF01000455.1:2583-3474 GCA_003525045.1 Pseudomonas sp.
TGATTCCGTTTACCCGGTTGATCGTCGGTACCACTTACGGTGTTTGGGCTGCCGTGGTACCGCTGACCATTGCTGCCACGCCATTCTTTGCACGTATTGCCGAAGTCAGCTTGCGCGAGGTCGACCATGGGCTGATCGAAGCAGCGCAGGCGATGGGTTGCCGGCGTTGGCACATCGTATGGCATGTGCTGTTGCCTGAGGCGTTACCGGCGATTGTCGGTGGTTTCACCATCACCTTGGTGACCATGATCAACTCCTCGGCCATGGCCGGGGCGATTGGTGCCGGTGGACTGGGGGACATTGCTTATCGGTATGGCTATCAGCGGTTTGATAGCCAGATCATGTTGACGGTGATTGTGTTGCTGGTGGTGTTGGTGGCGGTGATTCAGTTGGGTGGGGATCGGTTGGCTCGGGGGTTGAACAAGCGTTAAGCCCAGATCCTGGCGTCACTGAATTGTCCACCGAAGGGGAAATTTTCCTACAAGAAAATCAGCGTGCCAGCAGGCCGAATCCCTTTCTTTTGCAGGACATTTCCTAGAAGATTCCGCACGCTTGCGCCGGCGAAATACCGTGGCTACTCTCGGTCCGTCACTGCTCATCAGTGATCGGGTTTAGTCGCCCGGATCTTTCTAGGCGCACAGCGCCACCTCATTCCAGGTGTTTTCATTGCCTGAAAGTTATGGTGGCTGTGCGCAGGGCACCCTCGGGTGCGCCGGGTTGCCTAGAGACCGGTCGACTAACCTGCGTGCAGCCGCCACCCCTGTTCGTTTAGTCGCGACATCGGTTGGCTCCAAATATCTCTAGGAGTTTTACCAATGAAAAGATCTGTCCCCGATCCACCCTCCAATTCAACCAGAAACGACGATCTACTCAGAGACCGCTCCGCACTCT
>DQGF01000222.1:0-3506 GCA_003525045.1 Pseudomonas sp.
TGCGCTATTGCATCAACTCGGCCGCGCTGCGATTCGTTCATCGCGACGACATGGCCGCGGAAGGCTACGGCGCTTACCTGGACCAGGTGGAGGAAGTCCAATGAAACAGGAACGTTCGATACTTGCCGGTGGCTGCTTCTGGGGCATGCAGGACCTCATCCGCAAGCGCGATGGCGTCATCTCCACTCGCGTTGGTTATTCAGGCGGTGATGTTCCGAATGCGACGTATCGCCATCACGGAACCCACGCCGAAGCCATCGAGATCGTTTTCGATCCGGAACGGCTCAGCTTTCGTGAGCTGCTGGAGTTCTTCTTCCAGATCCACGACCCGACGACGAAGAACCGCCAGGGCAACGATATCGGTACCAGCTACCGCTCTGCCCTCTTCTATCTCGACGACGGGCAGAAGCGCGTGGCCGAAGACACGGTGGCTGACGCTGACGCCTCCGGTCTCTGGCCCGACAAGGTGGTCACCGAAGTAGTGCCCGCTGGCCCATTCTGGGAAGCCGAGCCGGAACATCAGGACTATCTCGAACACTATCCCAACGGCTACACCTGCCATTTCATCCGGCCGAACTGGAAGTTGCCCCAACGCGGGTGAGGGTATTCGCGGCGAGTCCTACAGCATCTGCCGCGCGGGGGTTTTCCGTTCGTGCGTAGCGCCGAAGCTCCAGCGGTGTGCGTCCAACGACCCGCAGGAAGCTTTGCTGTATGCGGCTCGTATGGAGCTAGCCCGACGAGTCCTGGCGATCAGGGATCCACCTGGCCCATCAGTTCGGCGACCGTTTCCGAGCGATTGGCGAAGCGCTGCGCCAACACCGCACAGACCATCAGCTGAATCTGGTGGAACAGCATCAGCGGCAGGATCAACACACCCAGGGTGCTACCGGCGAACAGCACCTGAGCCATCGGCACGCCGGTCGCCAGGCTTTTCTTCGAACCGCAGAAGAGGATGGTGATGCGGTCTTCCTGATTGAAGCCAAAGGCTTTGCCCAGCACGCTCGCGATCAGCAACACCAGCGCCAGTACGATGCAGCAAACGACCACCAACCCGGCCAGCGCCCAGAGCGGAATCTGATGCCAGATGCCTTCGACTACTGCCGCGCTGAAAGCACCGTAGACCACCAGCAGGATCGAACCCTGATCAACGAACTTCAGCCAATTCTTGTTGCGTGCCACCCAGCTGCCGATCCAGCGCCGGGCGATCTGCCCGGCAATGAACGGCAGTAACAGCTGCACGCTGATTTTCAGGATCGCATCGAGGGTCGCGCCACCCTCGCCGTGCACATCCAACAGCAAGGTCACCAGCAACGGCGTGAGGAAGATCCCGAACAGACTGGACGCCGCCGCACTGCAAATCGCCGCCGGAATGTTGCCACGGGCCAGAGAGGTGAAAGCAATCGCCGACTGTACGGTTGCCGGGAGTGCACAGAGGTAGAGCATGCCCATGTACAGATCGTTGCCGATCAGCGGCGACAATAAGGGTTTGAGCGCCAGACCGAGCAGCGGGAACAGGACAAAGGTCAGACCGAACACCAGCAAATGCAGACGCCAGTGGCCCGCACCGGCGATGATCGACTCACGCGACAGTTTGGCGCCATGCAAGAAAAACAACAGGGCAATGGCGCTATTGGTCAGCCAGCCAAAGGCGACCCCGATCTGACCGCTGGCGGGCAGCAGGCTGGCGAGAATCACCACGCCGATCAGGGTCAGGGTGAAGTTGTCGGGCAAGAAGCGAGGGCGAGTCATCAGTAGTATCCGGGGGATGCCAGGAGCGTAGCAGTGACTCTAACGTGCCCGCCGATGACCGACTAACGCCAATGGGCCAGTCGATGCCGCCAAAAGGACAAGACAGAGGGTTTGTTCTGAAGAAATGGAACACCGGGCAGCTCGCCCATCCGAAACCTGATCCTGAGGTCCGGCCTTCCGGCCAACTTCACAGCCCCCTCTACTCCATCCTTGTACGGGATGCGGCTGAGTACATCAGTTGCGAGGAAAACCTTCCGCACTCAACAGCGGCTATGTATTATCAGCCCGGGCTGATGCTGCCCGCCGCTCGCTCCCGCAGGGAAAGGTGAAAGCATCTGTTCTTTTTCCAAATCAGACAAACCCATTCCAATATTACGGATGTTCGACGAAACCAAGGCGCGCGAGTTCTATTTGGATTTTCTGGGCTTGAGCGTCGAATTCGAGCACCGATTCGAGGCCGATCTACCACTGTACCTGGGGATCAGCCGAGACGCTCTGCAGCTCCATCTTTCCGAACACCATGGCGATGCGAGCCCGGGATCGACGGTATTTGTCCCCATGCAACATATCGAACGGTTTCGGGATGAGTTACTTGCCAAGCACTACGGATACCGCCGCCCGGATATTGTTCAGCAGGGCTGGGGACAAGTCCTGGATCGCTCCGTTTCGTCTACCCTCACGAGGCGCCATGCCACAATCAACTTGTGCCAGGCGCCTCGACATTCTTGCGTTAATGTACCGGAGAACTTCCATGCTCAAACGACCCCTGGCATTGGCCGCCGGCTTGATTTTGTCGTGCTGCAACCTGCTGGCGCAGGCCGCCGACACGCTGAAAGTCAGCGCGATTCCCGATGAAGCCCCTACCGAACTGCTGCGCAAGTTCAAGCCGCTTGGCGCTTATCTGGAACAGCAATTAGGCATGAAAGTCGAGTTTGTACCCGTGAGCGACTATCCGGCCGTGGTCGAGGCGCTCGCCACCGACCGGATCGACCTGGCCTGGCTGGGCGGCTTCACGTTCGTGCAGGCCCGCCTGAAAACCGGCAATGCCATACCCCTGGTACAGCGCGAACAGGACGCCCAGTTCACCAGCAAATTCATCACGGCCGACCCCGCCGTCAAATCGCTGGCCGACCTCAAGGGCAAGACCTTTGCCTTCGGCTCGGTGTCTTCCACTTCGGGCAGCCTCATGCCGCGCTATTTCATGCTTAAAGACGGCATCAAGCCAGAAACCTACTTCAGTCGCGTGGGCTACTCCGGTGCCCATGACGCCACCGTCGCCTGGGTTCAGGCCGGCAAGGTCGACGCCGGGGTACTGAACGCCAGCGTCTGGGAAAAACTGGTCGCCGCCGGCAAGGTCGACACCACCAAGGTCAAAGTGTTTGCCACCACCCCGGCCTACTTCGACTACAACTGGACGGTGCGCGGGACCCTCGACCCGGCGCTGGCGGCCAAGATCAAGGCAGCCTTCCTTGCGCTCGATCCGGCGAACCCGAAGGACAAGGAGATTCTGGATCTGCAGGCCGCCAGCCGATTCATCGAAACCAGCCCTGAGAACTACAAGGGCATCGAGGAAGCCGCACGCGCCGCCGACCTGCTCAAATGACGTTGCATCTGACCCAGGTCAGCCTCACCCACACTAATGGCGTCCAGGCGCTGCGTGGCGTGGATTTGCACATCGGCGCCAGTGAACAGGTCGCCATCATCGGTCCGTCCGGCGCGGGCAAGTCGAGCCTGCTCAACCTGCTGGCCACCGCCCT
>DQGF01000222.1:3876-6123 GCA_003525045.1 Pseudomonas sp.
CAGCGTCTGCGCGCTCGCATCGGTCTGATCCATCAGTCGCCCCCTCTGCCACCACGCCAGCGCGTGGTCACCGCGGTCCTGGCCGGTAAGCTGGGTCAGTGGGGCTTGGGCAAGAGCCTGCTGAATCTGCTGTATCCCCTGGATATTCCGGGCGCCCGCGCGGCATTGGCCAGGCTGGACCTGAGCGACAAGCTGTTCGCGCAATGCCAGCAACTGTCCGGTGGACAGCTACAGCGCGTGGGCATTGCCCGCGTGTTGTATCAAGCGCCCGAGGTGTTGCTGGCCGATGAGCCGGTATCGGCCATGGACCCGGTGCTGGCCGAGCACACGCTATCGGTGCTCTGCCGCCATGCCCGGGAGCACAACGTCACCCTGGTCGCCAGCCTGCATGCGGTGGAACTGGCCCTGGCGCACTTTTCGCGGATCATCGGCTTGCGTGATGGCCAGATCCTGTTCGACTTGCCGGCTGGCTCTGTCGACCGCGAGCTGCTCGACAAGCTTTACGCCAACGAACAGCTGCAGTCGTCGCCGGTTCCTCCGGCACCCTTGAGTGTGCAGATTCCCCGATGCTGACGCGCGATACCCGAGATCCCGCCACCCGCCCCCGCTTGCTGCTCGGACTGCTAGCCCTTGCCCTTTTGTGGCCGGGCATCCGCTACAGCGAGTTGGACCTGGGCGTACTGGTCGCGAGTGACAGTCAGAGCGAGATCGGCAAGTTTGTTGCAGCCTTCTGGCCTCCCGCCCATGGCGATGAGTTCATTGAGCTGTTGTTGCAAGCCACCCTGCAGACCCTGGCCATCGCCACGGCCGGCATGGCCCTGGCGTTGCTGTTGGCAATCCCCGCCAGCTTGCTGGCCAGTCGCGCCCTGTCGCTGTCCGCCGCCTCCCGTGCCGGCCGCCCGGGTTTTTGCGGTCGGCTGCTGCGCTGGCCCGTACGCGGTATGCTGATCTTCCTGCGCAGCGTGCCGGAAATCGTCTGGGCCCTGCTGTTCGTGCGCGCCGTCGGCCTCGGCCCGACGGCCGGGGTACTGGCCATTGCCATTACCTACAGCGGCATGTTGGGCAAGGTCTACGCGGAGATTTTCGAATCGGTCGACCAACGCCCGGCCCATGCGCTGTTGCAGTCGGGCAGTGGTCGGCTCGCGGCCTTTTGCTACGGGATCCTGCCCAATGTCGCCGCGGAGCTGCTGTCGTACACGGTGTACCGCTGGGAATGCGCCATCCGCGCCTCAGTGGTGATGGGCTTCGTGGGAGCCGGCGGTCTCGGCCAGCAAATGGACCTGTCATTGCGCATGTTCGCCGGCGGTGAAGTGGCCAGTTTGTTACTGACGTTTCTCGTGCTGGTGCTGCTCGCCGATCAACTCAGCCGTTTGCTGCGCTGGAGGCTGGCATGAATCGCCTGTTGAATCTGGTACTGGTCCTGTGCATCGGCGCAGCGATCATCGCCTCGTTCATCTACCTGGGCATCGATCTCGGCGAGCTCGGCGACACCGGCAACCTGACTCAGATGGGCGCCTATGCGCAGCGTTTTCTCAGCCCGGACCTGAGCCCGGGCCATCTGCAAGCCATTGGCCATGGCGCCCTGGAAACCATTGCCATGTCCGCCCTGGGCACCTTGCTCGCGGCGGTACTCGGTCTGATCCTGGCATTGCCTGCTGCCGGGCGCTTCGGCTGGCCTCTGCAGAGCGCCTCGCGTCTTGTGCTCAACGCCTTGCGCGCGGTGCCGGAACTGGTGTGGGCGGCACTGATGGTGCTTGCCGCCGGGCTTGGCCCCAATGCCGGCACCCTGGCATTAGCCCTGCACACCACCGGTGTGCTCGGCCGGCTGTTCGCCGAAGCGCTGGAAAACACCCCACCGGAACCGGCCGAAGCCATCCGCTTGCAGGGCGGCAATGCCGTCTGGGCTTTCTGTTACGGCACCCTGCCCAACCTGTTGCCGCAGCTGCTGGCCTACATCCTGTACCGCTGGGAAAACAATATCCGCATGGCCAGTGTGCTCGGCTTCGTCGGCGCCGGTGGTTTGGGACAAATGCTTTATGTCAGCCTCAGCCTGTTCCAGGAAGCTCAAGCCAGCACGGTGATTCTGGCCATGCTGATCCTGGTATTCGCCGTCGATTCATTGAGCAGCTGGAGCCGTCAACGCTGGGTCAAGGCCTGACCGCAAGACCCCATCAGCACGACGTCTCAATCATCCTCATGCAACTTGATACCTCGCGCATGCAGCAGATGAGGTACCAGCAGAACCAG
>DQGF01000222.1:6500-14350 GCA_003525045.1 Pseudomonas sp.
CTGATGGACAAGGCGTTGCGCAATTGCTTTTCAGCCATCGGCCCCAGCAGCATGCCTACGATCACCGGGGCCACGGGGAAGTCGAAGCGACGCATCAGGACCCCGCCCCAACCGATCGCCAACATCAGCAACAAATCGAAGGAAGAGTGACGCATGCCGTACACACCAATGGTGGCAAACACCAGAATGCCGGCGTTCAGGTACGGCCGGGGGATCTGCAACAGCTTCACCCAGAGGCCCACCAGCGGCAGGTTCAACACCAGCAGTATGACGTTGCCGATGTACAGCGAGGCCACCAGGGTCCAGACCAGGTCCCCCGAGGTCTCGAAGAGCATCGGTCCCGGTTGCAGGTTGTAGTTCTGGAACGCGGCCAACAGTATCGCCGCGGTGGCGGAGGTGGGTATGCCGAGCGTCAGCAGCGGCACCAGAGAACCGGTCGCGCTCGCGTTGTTCGCGGCTTCGGGGCCGGCGACGCCTTCGATGGCGCCTTCGCCTTTGCTGGCGGCAAATTCTTTCGGGTATTTGCTGAGTTTGCGTTCGGTCGAATAGGACAGAAAGGTCGGGATCTCAGCGCCACCGGCAGGGATCGAGCCGAAGGGAAAACCGATCAGCGTTCCCCGCAGCCAGGCGGGAACCGAGCGCTTCCAGTCGGAGCGCGTCATCCACAACGAGGTCAAGCGGTGCCGGCGGACTGACTCTTCTTTTTGATAGAGCAGGCTGTACAAGGCCTCCCCCACGGCAAACAACCCGACAGCCACCAGCACCACCTCGATGCCATCCACCAACTCGGGGACGCCCAAGGTGTACCGGGCGATACCCGAGGTCGAGTCGAGGCCGATCAAGCCCACGGTCAGGCCGATCCCCAATGAGGCGAAGCCTCGCAGCATCGAAGCCCCCAGCACCGCAGACACTGTGGTGAAGGACAGCACCAGAATCGCGAAATACTCCGCAGGACCAAACTTGAGCGCGAGTTTGGCCACAATGGGGGCAAACAGGGTCAGCAGTATCGTCGCGATGGTGCCGGCCACAAACGACCCTATCGCCGCCGTTGCCAGGGCCGGTCCGGCCCGACCGTTGCGGGCCATGAGATTGCCTTCCAGGGCCGTGACCATGGAAGACGATTCACCCGGGGTATTGAGCAGAATGGAGGTGGTCGAGCCGCCGAACTGAGCGCCGTAATAGATACCGGCAAACATGATCAAGGCCCCGGTGGGATCGACCTTGGCGGTGATCGGTAACAGCAACGCAACGGTCAGTGCCGGCCCGATTCCCGGCAAGACACCAATCGCAGTGCCCAACAAACAGCCGATAAACCCCCACATCAAGTTCATCGGCGTCAGAGCCGAGGAAAACCCCATCGCCAGGCTTGCGAGAATGTCCACCGTATCGATCTCCTTCGGCCCGGTTCAGATCCAGGCGTTGACGAGGGGCGGAAGGGAAACCCCTAGCCCGGCATTGAACAGCCAGTAAATCGGCAGGGCCAGGGCAATGCCGATGGCGAGATCGCGCACCGGACGGCGGCTGCCAAAACCCCGTGCCGAACAGGCAAACAACAACGCGGCCGCCAATACGAACCCGATGAGGTTGATGAGCAAGGCCACTCCCAGAAGACCCGCAGTCACCCAGGCCGCACCGGCTATTCCGCCGGGTACGACGCCAGCCGTCCCGTCGTTGTCATCGGCCAGTTCGCGAAAGCCACCCGTGACTGCTTGATAGCTCAGCAACAGGCCCACGGCGCCGAGGAATACCGCCACGGCATAGGGATAGACGTACGCACTGAGGATGACGAACCCCATCTCGGGGGGAAACCGATACGCACCGAACGCCAGCACTGCGCTGATGGCAATCACACCGATGCCAACCGCCAGTTGCGCCGGCACTATCGTGCGAGGCTGAGTCATTTCGCAACCAGCCCGACCTCGACCAGCATCGCACGCAGCCGCACGTGCTCTTCGTCGACGAATTTGCCGAACTCATCGCCGGTCAGGACGTTGGGTGACCATTTGTTAATTTCGATATTTTCTTTCCAGACTTTACTGTTGGTAGCGGCCACGACGGCGTCGGTCACTTCTTTGCGCTGCTCTGGCGTGAGGCCTGCGGCGCCGTAAACGCCACGCCAGTTGCCGATCGTCACGTCATAGCCACTCTCTTTGAGCGTCGGCGCATCGATGCCGGCGACACGCTCGGGCGCGCCGATGGCGAGTACACGGAACTGGCCGTTTCTGATGTATTGGCCAAGTTCGGCATAGCCACCGGTGATCACCTTGATCTGGCCACCCAATGCCTGGGCTACGACTTCACCGCCACCGGCAAAGGCGACGTAATTCACCTTGTTGACCGGTACCCCCATTTTGCCGGCCAGCTCGGCAATGCCGATGTGATCGATCGAACCCTTGGAACCACCGCCCCAGGAGATACTGGTCGGCTTGTCTTTAAAGGCTTTGAGCAAGTCCTCCAGGGTCTTGAATTCGGACTCCTTGCGTACCGCGAGCACATTGTATTCAGTGAACAGCCGGGCGATCGGTGTCACGTCCTTCAAGGTAATTTGCGGCTTGTTCTGTTCAATGGCAGTGACCATGATCGCGCCGACGACCAGTAGCGCATTCGGGTCGCCTTTGGTGCTGTTGGCGAATTGCGCCAGCCCCAGGGTTCCCCCTGCCCCGCCCTTGTTTTCAAAGGTGGCGGTGTTCGCCGTTTTGGCTTCGATCAAGGCCTTGCCCAGAACCCGTGCGGTCTGGTCATAACCGCCCCCCACCGAGCCTGGGGCCATGAACTTGACGGTGTCCAGTGCAAAGGCCGGTGTCGCGAGCGCGGCAGCGGTAATCCCTGCGGCAATGTAGCGATTGAATCGACGGAACAAAGCGGACATGAGTTGTCTCCCGAATGCATTGTTTTTATAGTTGCCGGCTGGACGTCGATCAGGGAGCAGTCCCTGTTCAATGAAGCTTGGCCTGCGGATAAGCGTAGGCCATGCTCGGGACGACGGCATACAACGATGAATCGCTGCGAAAGGGAGCGCCTTTTCCAGTCATCGACACTCGCTATCGTCGTGCGATGATTGAACCGGACCCATTCACCAGGAAGGCGAATACATGGCCAACGCCCGTGCCGATGACCGCAGCAGTGCGTGGTCGGTGTTTCTGATCTTCTTGCGCCTCGGGCTGACCTCCTTCGGCGGCCCCATTGCGCACCTTGGCTACTTCCGCGATGAGTTCGTCACGCGACGGCGCTGGTTGAGCGAAGGCAGCTACGCGGATCTGGTGGCGCTCTGCCAATTCCTGCCGGGGCCGGCAAGCAGTCAGGTCGGCATCGCACTGGGCATGTTCCGGGCAGGATACGGCGGGGCGCTGGCGGCCTGGGCCGGCTTTACCCTGCCTTCGGCCATTGCCCTGATCCTGTTTGCCCTGGGCATTGCCCATGACGGCATGGTTATCTCGCCCGGCGCACTGCACGGGCTCAAAGTGGTGGCCGTCGCAGTCGTCGCGCAAGCGGTGTGGGGCATGGCACGAAATCTGTGCACGAACGTGCTGCGAGTCACCTTCATGGCGATGGCGGCTTGCGTCGCCCTGCTCGGACCGTCCGCCTGGGGACAGGTCGGCGTGATTGCCGCCGCGGCCGTTGCCGGCCTCCTGCTGTTCAAGCCCGGGCAAAGTGCCGGGCACGATCCACTGCCGATCACGATCAGCCGCCGGGCAGGAGCGATCTGGCTCGGGTTGTTCCTGGCATTGCTGGTCGGGCTGCCCTTGTTGAATCAACTGTTGGCCAATCAAAGCGTGGCGATGGTGGATGCGTTCTACCGGGCCGGATCGCTGGTATTCGGGGGTGGCCACGTTGTACTGCCCCTGCTGCAAGCCGAGGTGGTGCCCTCCGGCTGGGTGGGCAATGATGCCTTCCTCGCCGGGTATGGCGCCGCGCAGGCCGTTCCCGGTCCCTTGTTCACCTTCGCCGCTTTCCTCGGTGCGTCGATGAACCTCGCCCCTTCGGGCTGGATCGGCGGCCTGATCTGCCTGGTGGCGATCTTCACGCCGTCCTTTCTGTTGATCATGGGCGCCTTGCCTTTTTGGGAGCGTTTGCGTCGCAGTTCACGCACCCAGGCCGCACTGGCCGGGGTGAACGCCGCGGTGGTCGGCCTGTTGTTGGCCGCGCTGTATCAGCCGGTCTGGACCAGTGCCATTTTCCAGGCGCAAGACTTCGCCCTGGCACTGGTCGCCCTGGTGGCGCTGATGTTCTGGAAACTCCCACCCTGGCTGGTGGTTGTCGGTTGCGGGGTCGCGGGGTGGCTGTTGAGTGTCTTGTTCTGAGGGAGGTCGCGCCGAAGGCAATATTCATCAGGTATTGGTCTTCAATTTGGTCCACAGACGAGTGCTCAACCGTGCAATGGCAGCAGGCAGTTCCTCAACGGTAAACAACTTGTCCAGCACACTGCTCGGCGGGTAGATGGCCAGGTCCTGCTTCACGGCGGGAACCACATATTGATCCGCCGCCAGGTTGGGGTTGGCGTAGTGGATGCTGTTGCTGATATTGGCAATGACCTGAGGCGTCAGCAGGTAATTCATGTAGGCGTAGCCATTCTTCTCGTGCGGTGCGCTCTTGGGCATGACCACCATGTCGAACCACAACGTCGATCCTTCGTCAGGAATCGAATAGGCGATGTCGATGCCGTTGTTGGCTTCCTTGGCGCTGGCCGCCGCCTGCACCACGTCGCCATTGAAACCGATCACCGCGCAGACGTTGCCGTTCGCCAGATCGCTGATGTACTTGGAGGCGTGGAAATACTGCACGTAGGGTCTGATTTTAAGCAGGGCCTGCTCGGCTTTTTTATAGTCCGCAGGTTCGTGACTATGGGGCGGCAGGCCCAGGTAATTGAGGGTGATCGGCAGGATCTGCGTGGGGTTATCGATAATCGCCACGCCGCACTGACTCAGCTTCTTGATAGTGTTTTCATCAAAAAACAGACTCCAGGATCGGGTGACATCGGTGTTGCCGAAGATCGCCTTGATCTTCTCGACGTTGTAACCGATACCCGCGGTGCCCCACATGTAGGGGTAGCCATACTGGTTGCCCGGATCATTGACCTCGAGTTTTTTCATCAGTGCCGGGTCAAGGTTTTTCCAGTTGGGCAACTGGCTTTTATCGAGCTTCTGAACCGCGCCGGCCTTGATCAATCGGGAGAGGAAATGGTTTGAAGGGCTCACCACGTCATAACCGGTGTTGCCGGTCATCAACTTCGATTCCAGCACTTCGTTGCTGTCGTGAATGTCGTAAGTGGCTTTGATCCCCGTTTCCCGGGTGAACGTGCTCAGGCTGTCGTCGGCGATGTAGCCGTTCCAGTTGGAAATATTGACGACTTCGTCGGCGTGGCTGGCTGCCGACAACGTCGTCAGCACCACCATCAGGGAAATATTGTTGATGCGCATGTTCAATCACCTGGTTGTTGATGAGCTTTTTTTGTTTTCTGAATACCGGGTTTTCTAGACTTCTGTTCTGGCCCTGACCGCCTCCACGCGCATTCGCAGCATGGCACCGATGTCGAGCAAGGGTCGCGGCGGCAGCCAGCCCGGCTGAGCCCTGTGCATGACCGACGTCAGGATCGGCGAGCTGGCACCCGATGCCAGTTCGGCGAGCAAGCGTCCCCACAGGGTGCCGCGCGCGACGCCCGAACCGTTGCAACCGGCCACGGCAAAAACCCCCTCTTCGACCTTGGCAAAGTAAGGCTGGCCAGAGCGTGAGGCGCTCAAGTGCCCGGTCCAGGTGTATTGGATGTCCTGCTCGTTCAGCCACGGAAAACGTCGCTGCAAGCCGAGCACATGGTGTTTTCGACGCTGCACAAGTTCACTGTTGGACAGGTCCCGGGAACGGTATTCCGCCGTGTTGCGGATCATCACCCGACGGTCCGGAGTCAGACGCACGGTCGCACCGAGTGGCCGGGTCGAGAGCACGCCCCAAGGCGCGACTTTGCCAATCGCGCTGAACTCCTCGTCACTGAGCGGCCGCGTCAGGCTGGCACTGAGTTCCATCGGGAAGGTGCCGCTGTCCTCGATCCCGGCGCGGGGGATGAAAGCGTTCAGGCAGACGAGCACCTGCGTGGCTTCGATGCTGGCGTTGATAGCATTGGCGCGAAGGCGACCGTTGCGCAAACGCTCCAGGCCGGTGATATCGGTATTTTCGTAGAGGGTAACCCTCTCCGGCAGCGTATCCAGCAGGCCCCTCACATACTTCGCCGGTTGCAGCAATGCGTTGCCATTGCCGCACCAGATCGCGGCTTGGTAATGCTGGGTTCCGAGTTTGTTGCTCAGCGCTTCACCTTGCAGAAACTGAGCAGAAGCGCCGACCGCTTGGAGTGTTTGCAGCTTGGCCTCGACATGGGTCAGTTTGCCCGGATCGCTGACGGCGAAGTAATAACCGGAATCGCGGAAATCGCACTCGATGCCATGAAGAACAATGCGCTGGCGCACTGCCTCGCTGGCCACCCGTGAAATCTCGGTATCCACTGCAAAATCAGCAAAACCCCGATGGCCGATCAGCTCGTCATCGGTCGGGTGTTCATGCCCCACCACGAAGCCTGAATTGCGCGCCGAAGCCCCCTGCGCTGCTCGCTGCCGGTCGACCACCACAATGCGTGCCTGGGGGTGCATTTCTGCCAGCGTATGAGCGGCACACAGGCCGGTGATGCCGGCACCGACTATCAGCCAGTCAGTCTTTTGCGTGCCGCTCAGGCGAGCGCGTGCAGGAGAGTTTCCAACTTGCGCAATCCAGCCCCATTCATTTTCCATGCGTCACCTCATTCGACTATCGTTCTGCGAGCCGTCTCTGTTCAAAGCAGAACCTCATGCAACAATCGCATCAGTGGTTTGAGATGACGGTAGCTAGAGCTAGAATCTATAAGGCCTTCGCCAATACAACCAACGTTATAAAATCATCGAGCCATTCAGAAAACGCATGGATAAAATTCGCCACGTGCCCTCGCTCCAGGCCTTGCAAGCCCTGGTCGAAGTCGCTGACTCGGGCAGCTTCACCCAGGCTGCGCAAACGCTGTGCCTGACCCAAAGCGCAGTGAGTCGGAAAATTCAGCAGTTGGAGAGTCACTTCGGCTTACCTCTGTTCGTGAGGAATAGCCGCCATGTCCGACTGACCCTGGAAGGCGAACAGGTACTCGCAACCGCCCGGAATATCCTGGGACAACTGAAAACGCTCGATGATCGGCTTGCGCCGCAGAAACGACCTTTCCGCATCCGCATGCATGTGTCGCTGGCGGTGCGCTGGTTGTTGCCGAAGTTGAGCGAGTTCTATCGAAGTCATCCGGACGTTTCGCTGTCGATCGAAACCGTGGCGACGGAAGTGGTGGAGCCGGCGATCGATAGCGATGCCTACATCCTCTATCTGCCGGAGCCATCCGGTGATCCGGAGTGCCTGACCCTGTTCGAGGAAGCCTTGGTACCGGTGTGCGCCCCGGGCCTGGGCAGCGCGACCCGGCCGCTGCAGTCGGTGCAAGATCTCGTGGGTTTTCCCCTGCTGCATCGCTCGGCGGACAAGCATGACTGGGTCCAATGGCTGGCAGCCAATGGCGGCACGCCGCTGGAAGATTATCGTCACATTCCCTTCAACCTCGACGAGCTGGCGCTCGATGCCGCGGCACGAGGATTGGGGGTCGCCATGACGGACATGACTCTGGCTGGAGAATCCATCGAACGTGGTGTACTCGTCGTCCCGTTCGGTCATCCCCTGAAGACCCGCGGGATCTACGCGTTGAACCTGCAACCTTCGGCAGCGTCACACCCGGCGTGCGAGCTGATCATGCAATGGTTCGCCCGGCAGGCCGAACTGCCTTCACGAGCAGGCTCGCTCCCACA
>DQGF01000222.1:14684-20174 GCA_003525045.1 Pseudomonas sp.
GAGCGAGCCTGCTCGCGAAGGCGCCCGCTCGGACACCACCCATCGCCGCGCAAAACATGATCCCTAGGTGCCGCGCCCCAGCCCTTCAGTCGCATTGGAAAAAGCGACGCCCGCCGCGCGAATCAGTTGGCGCCATTCAACGCCGTTGATGAGCCCAGTGCGTTCCATCTCGTCGGCAGCCTTCAGCAGCTCGTCATACTGCTCTTCAGCATCCATCCGGATTTCCGGCTCTTTCAGGAGCTGATACCAGGCATCCAGGGCTTCCTGCTTGCGATCATCATTCATGGTCAAACTCCCAGGCGATAACGTCTTTTGGAAGTTGTTTCATAAATGGCGTTCCTCGCTTCCGACGTACGGCATTCAGCTCATCAAACGCTATCCGCGACTTGTCGCAACGCTCTTCGGGCGTCCTATCCCCCGCCAGTGACAATCAAGGGGACAGGCTGCTCTTCATCCGACAGCGCCCCATGATGACCGATCCACGAGGTCGCAAATGGCTCTCGCACCGAGCGAATCAAGCCGGCATTGTCCCCAGCGACCAGCAAAAGATCTCCGATGCGCCTGCAAGCTGCATCCGTCACGTTCTTCCCAAACATGCCACGGATCAGCGCTTCTTCTCGCGTAAACACTTCAAAGTGGGCGCCGAGCACTTCGCGCCAGCGCTAAAATACATCGGAATTTGTGGGGTCTTACCCTCGACGTCCTGCAGTGGCGTCGCCAGTCGGCCACACCGGGTGATACGCCTCCCACTGAATGAACACTCTTGCAGTCGAAGACGCGCCTGGCCGCCTCCAATGTAGAAAAAACGTGTGCCTGACAAAGACATCGCATCATAAAAGGCGTACGCCGCAACAGCCAGAGCGAGGCGGCCTGGTTCTCTGGTCCGCATGCAATCCAGACTGTGGGCGCGAGCCTGCTCGCGAAGGGGGCGTGTCAGTCGAGATCGATGCCGGATGTCAGTTCGCCTTCGCGAGCAGGCTCGCTCCCACACTGGATCTTTGCCGGCCACAGGATTTGTGTGCGCCCCAATGACCTAGTTTTGCTTTGCTTTGGCTTCAAAATGGCAAAAAACACCAGCTCCATTGAGCAGTTCCGGCATAGGCGAGAAACATTGTCGAATCTAGACTCGGCCCGATAAAAATACTCAAGCTCAGAGTACCCGGGGCTGATCCAGGAGAACCACCATGAACCCATCCGATATTTTTGTTATCAGCGCCGTGCGCTCCGCCATCGGCAGCTTTGGCGGCTCACTCAAGGATGTGCCGCCCATCCAGCTGGCCACTGACGTTTGCCGCGCCGCCATCGAGCGTTCGGGCCTGGCGCCTGAGCACATCGGTCACGCCGTGATGGGGCACGTGATCCCGACGGAAGCGCGTGATGCCTACATCTCCCGCGCCGTGGCGATGAATGCCGGGCTGCCGAAAGAGACCCCGGCCTTCAACGTCAACCGCCTCTGCGGTTCCGGTTTGCAGGCGATTGTCAGTGCCGCGCAGAGTTTGATGCTGGGGGATGCCGGGGCCGCGCTGGCCGGTGGCGTCGAGTCCATGAGCCGCGGCGCCTACTTGTTGCCGCAGGCACGCTGGGGCGCACGCATGGGCGATATGCAGGCCATCGACTTCATGCTCGGTGTTCTGCAAGACCCCTTTGCCGGTTTCCACATGGGTATCACCGCGGAAAATATCGCCGAGCGCTATGGCATCACTCGTCAAGCCCAGGATGAACTGGCGCTGCTGAGTCAGCAACGTGCGGCCCGAGCCATTGCCGAAGGCCGATTTGTCGGGCAGATCGTGCCCATCGAAGTGGCGACCCGCAAAGGCACGGTGACCTTTGCCACTGACGAACATGTGCGCGCCGAGCTCAATGCCGAACAATTGGGCAAGATGAAACCGGCCTTCAAAAAAGACGGCACCGTCACCGCCGGCAACGCGTCGGGCCTCAATGACGGCGCCGGTGCGCTGATCATGGCTACCGGTGAAATGGTGCGTGCCCAAGGCCTCAAGCCGATGGCCCGACTGGTCGGTTATGCCCATGCCGGTGTCGAACCGGAACTGATGGGACTGGGCCCGATTCCCGCCACTCGTCTGGTGCTCAAACGCGCCGGCCTGACCGTTGCCGACCTGGATGTCATCGAGTCTAACGAGGCCTTCGCCGCCCAGGCCTGTGCGGTGGCGCAAGAACTGGGCTTTGATCCGGAGAAGGTCAACCCTAACGGTTCGGGGATCTCCCTGGGTCATCCGGTGGGCGCCACCGGTGCGATTATCGCCACCAAGGCCATTCACGAACTGCACCGTGTTCAGGGTCGTTATGCCCTGGCGACCATGTGCATTGGCGGCGGCCAGGGCATCGCCGTGCTGTTCGAGCGCGTTTGACCGGCCCTCCCCCGCATGGCTCTCCTGCCCCCGTTCAGCGGGGGCATGGTTGAGCTCGGTCGACAAAACCCTTCGAAGAGTGGCGTGATGACCTAACCTCATAGGCTGAGTGACTATCAACAGAGTCGATCACGCCTATGCGTCCTGCATTGAAAGCCATGATCTTCGTCGCTTTCACGCTTTTCGGGTCGAGTCCCGGAATGCTGTCGGCAGCGGACCCGCCAGACACTTCAGCACCCAGGCCGGGCGCTGCAATCCTTGCCGTTTCCCAGAGCGATCTTCAGGCGCTGCAATTTCGCCTGGACAGCCTCAGACAGCAGGTCTCGCTGGTTGACAACTTCAATCAGCTGGAAGGCCCGCAGGATCTGGTTCAGCTTTTCATCCTCGATGTCGATCGCCTGTCCGCCTCGCTGCTTCCTCTGCAGACGCAACTGCGCGCCCAACTCGGCGTGCTGGGGCCGGCACCGCTCGACGACGTCGCAACCGAGCAATCCGATATCGCCGGGCAAAGGGCGTCGCTCACCGAACAAAAAAACAAAGTCGATACCACCTTGAAAACCCTGGCGGCCCTGAAAGAAAGTGCCACCGACCTCATCAGCCAGATTGCCGGCGTTCGACGCAACCTGCTGGAAAGCGAACTGACCCTAAGCACCCGGAGCATCCTGAACCCGGGTTTCTGGTCACCGATATTGAGCCTGTCGCTGGACGATCGGCAGCGCTTGAGCTCGTTCATCGATCAGGCGCGAGACGTGATCAAGGCCGCCTGGCAACCCGGTCAGCGCCTCTTCACGGCGGCATTGCTGTTGCTGGCTCTGGTCCTCTGGACCCTGGGCCGCAGGCTCGCCGAACGAGGGCTGACGTGGCTGTGCATCCACCGCATGCCCGAGGGACGCCTGCGCCGAAGCTCACTCGCACTGGCCTCGGTGCTGGCCACGGTATTGACCGTGGGCATTTCCCTGCAATTGCTGTTTTTTGCCTGCACACGTCAAAGTCCACTAACGCCGATGCTGACGACGTTTTCCCAGGAATTCGAAAAGGTCGTTTATGCCTGCGTGCTGATTACCGCCTTGAGCCGCGCCTTGTTGTCCACGCAACATCCCTCCTGGCGGCTGCCCGCGATTGCCGATCCCGTGGCGCTGTCGCTGAAACCTTTTCCTCGACTGTTGGCAGTCGTCCTGTTGATTCTGATGACGATTGTCCAGGTGGCTAATGCAACCGGCATGAGCAGTGAGGTCGTGATCGCCGGTCGAGGCGTCATCGCGCTGACGGTCACGTCGATTATCGTCGTTTTATTGGTCCGTACGGGCAAAGTCCGAAGATCAGTCGTAGTGAGTGGAGAAGCCCCCGAAGCGGGCACGACCTTCGCCGGCCTGCTCTACGCCATCACCGGATTGGCGATATTGATTTCCCTGTTATCGCTGCTGAGTGGTTACATATCTCTGGCGAGGTTCATCACTTACGAACTGGTCTGGGGATTCCTCATCCTCTGCGGCTTCTACCTTCTGATGCAACTGACCAAGGACGCCTGCGAATACCTGTTTTCGCCCAGAAGTGCAAGCGGCAAGGCGCTTAAACAGCTACTGGGCACTGATGACCGTCGACTGGAGCAGATCGAGGTCATTTTATCGGGGGTCAGCCGGGCCGGGCTGCTGTTGCTAGCGATAATCACCCTGTTTGTCGGTGGCGTCGGCACGACGCTGGGGCAACTGGTCACCAATGTTTCTTCCATACTCGGCGGTGCCGGTCTGCGCAAACTGAATATCATTCCGGGCCACCTGATCAATGCTGTGCTGGCGTTGTTGATTGGCATCTACCTGATTCGATCGCTACGCCGATGGCTGGATAATGAACTCCTGCCCAAAACCGATATGGACCCAGGCATGCGCGCCTCGCTCAGCACGCTGTTTGCCAATATCGGCTACGCCTCGGTCATTCTGCTGACGCTGTCGTCATTGGGCGTGCAATGGACCAACCTGGCGTGGATCGTCAGCGCCTTGTCAGTGGGCATCGGTTTCGGCTTGCAGGAGATCGTCAAGAACTTCGTCTCCGGCCTGATCCTGCTGACCGAGCGCCCGGTCAAGGTGGGCGACCTGATCAGTATCAGCGGGGTCGAAGGTGACATCCGCCGAATCAACGTGAGGGCCACCGAAATCCAGCTCAGTGACCGCTCGATCGTCATCGTCCCGAACTCGCAGCTGATTTCCCAGAACCTGCGCAACGTGACCCTGGGCGGCAGCGCACAAGGGGTAGCGACACTCGAACTCACCTTCCCGCTGGACATCGACCCCGAACAGGTGAAAAACCTGCTGTATGACACCTACTGCGAACACGAGACCATTCTCGACAAACCGGCCCCGGTGGTGCGGTTCAGCAAACTGACGCCTGAAGGCATCACCTTGACGATCACCGGTTATGTCGGCAGTCCGAGAATTGTCAGCACCACCAAAAGCGACCTGCTGTTTGAGATCCTCAAGCGCCTGGGTGCCGCCGGGATTGAATTGGCGAAGCCGGCACCCGCGGTGTGAGCGGGTGCCCGGCATGATGCGGGTTACTTCGGTTGCGCCACGGTGCGCAGATAAGGTTTCACCGTTTTGAAGCCATCCGGATACTTCTTGCGCGCGTCCTCGTCGGAGACCGACGTGGGAATGATCACGTCATCCCCCGGACGCCAGTTCACCGGAGTGGCGACGGTGTGCTTGGCGTTCAGTTGCAGGGAATCGAGCAGGCGCAGCACTTCATCGAAGTTGCGCCCGGCACTCATCGGGTAGATCAGCATCGCCTTGACCTTCTTGTCCGGGCCGATGATGAACACCGAACGCACCGTGGCGTTGTCCACGGCGGTCCGTGCGCCGCCGCTGGCATTCGGATGAATCATGTCGTAGAGCTTGGCCACCACCAGGTTCTCGTCGCCGATCATGGGGTAGTTGACCGCATGGCCCTGGGTTTCTTCGATGTCTTTGGCCCAGGTCTGGTGGTTACTGACGGGGTCGACGCTGAGGCCGACGATTTTGGTGTTGCGCTTGTCGAACTCGGGCTTGAGTCCGGCCATGTAACCGAGTTCAGTGGTGCAGACCGGGGTGAAGTCCTTCGGGTGCGAGAACAGGATGGCCCACTTGTCGCC
>DQGF01000222.1:20556-20816 GCA_003525045.1 Pseudomonas sp.
GGTGCTTCGTCGCCTATACGAATTGCCATGCTCGTTCTCCTCGCAGTGTTGGTAGGGAAACTCTCAGGCGTTGCAGTATAGGAGACCTTCAACACTTCGCCCTGCGGCCTGCTGGAGTGTTGGTGATAGCGGTGATGCTGTTCCTTCAAGCAATCAGTGAGACCCCTGTGGCGAGGGAGCTTGCTCCCGCTTGAGCGCGTAGCGCTCACAAAATAGATAATTGTTTGCAGATTTTTCGGGCCGCTTCGCAGCCCAGCGGG
>DQGF01000222.1:21132-22923 GCA_003525045.1 Pseudomonas sp.
CAAGGGGGGACCACCCTCCTTCGCCACAATGGGTGGGTATGCCATTTCCCGCCATCGATGCCTGATCTCAAGGACGCCTTCGCGGGCGCTATTTACGCGCCACCTTATAGCGGAGGCAGTCGTCGTAAAAACTCTGCCGGATTACCGCTGGCTTGAGCCGCGATTGACTGTCGTAGGTCTGTTCGGTAATGCCCATGGCCATCATGCGCATCCATGACTTGCTGAACGTGTACGTCTGCAACTTCTGGCGCGCGGCATACAGCGAGACACCCGACAGTTTGAGTTCCTGGGCTTTTGCCGCCGTTCCTGCGCCCCAGCTGCACATATACCGGTCATTCTCCACCAGCTCCCTGGCCTGGACGGCGGCGGCACCACTCGCCAGGCCTAACGAAATCAGCGTGAACATCACATTTCGCATTTAAATTCGCCCCTAACCACCTGAAAATAAAATGATTTTGGCGATTTGTCAGAGGCTTCGGGGCCAGCAAATTGCCTTATCTGCGCTGGCCCCTGCTGGATGTGCGTAATGAGAACAATTCTTGCGACATTTCAATCCTTTGCTATAGCTAAGGCTTCCCACCCGCAATCCAGTGAGGCAACGGAATGTCAGTCGCAAAGAAGATGACCGTGGGGCAACTGACGATGTTGACGGCGGTCAACATGTTGGGCTCAGGCATTGTGTTGTTGCCGACAAAACTCGCCGAAGTCGGCGGTATTTCCATTCTTTCCTGGCTGATTACCGCCACCGGCTCCCTGGCGCTGGCCTATGCCTTTGCGCGCTGCGGGATGCTCAGTCGAAAGACCGGGGGCATGGGCGGTTATGCCGAATACACCTTCGGCAAGGCCGGTAACTACCTGACCAACTACACCTATGGGCTCTCGCTGTTGATCGCCAACGTGGCGATCAGCATTACGGCGGTCGGCTATATCCAGGAACTGTTTCACATTCAGCTTGATTCACTGCAAGTGGGTCTGGCGACCATCGCTCTGTTGTGGATCACCACGTTCGCCAACTTCGGCGGCGCGCGGATTACCGGCCGGATCGGAGCGATCACGGTGTGGGGAGTGATTGCACCGGTGGTGCTGGTGTCCACCATTGGCTGGTTCTGGTTTGACAGCAGTGTCTATGCCGCCGGCTGGAATCCGCACAACATGGGCTGGTTCGACGCCGCAGGGGCATCGGTGGCGATCACCTTGTGGGCATTCCTCGGTCTGGAGTCGGCGTGCGCCAACACCGATGCCGTGGAAAATCCCGAGAAGAACGTACCGATTGCGGTACTCGGCGGCACCCTCGGCGCGGCCGTGATCTACATCGTCTCCACCAATGTCATCGCCGGTATTGTCGACAACCCGGAATTGGCCGCCTCCACCGCGCCGTTCGGCCTGGTCTTTGCCAAAATGTTCACGCCCTTGGTCGGCGATATTGTGATGGCCGCGATGGTACTCGCCTGCATCGGTTCGTTGCTGGGTTGGCAGTTCACCATCGCCCAGGTGTACAAAAGCTCGGCGGACACCGGTTACTTCCTGTCGATCTTCGCCAAGTCGAACAAGGCTGGAACGCCGATTGTCGGCATGCTGGTCCTGCTGGTAGCGCAAACGGCGCTGGGCTTCCTCACCATCAGCCCGGACCTGAGCAAACAGTTCGACACCCTGGTCAACCTCGCGGTGGTCACCAACCTGGTGCCGTACATCCTGTCCATGGCGGCCTTGATGACCATGCAGAAGGTGTCCAACGTACCCGCAGGCAAAGCACTGGCCACCAACATCATTGCCTGGGTGGCGGCGGCCTCT
>DQGF01000222.1:23200-25964 GCA_003525045.1 Pseudomonas sp.
CTGGGTGGCGGCGGCCTACAGCTACCTGGCGCTCTACAGTTCGGGCGAGCAGGCGCTGATGCTCGGCGGCGTGGCGACCATCTTCGGCTACACGCTGTTCGGCTTCGTCAACAACCGCCTGATTCGCCTCGAAGCGCTGAATAACAGCGTACCGACGCAAACCGTCAGCGCCCAGCACATCACGGGCGAGGCGGTGCCGGTGAACAATCTGCACACAGCCACCGTGGAAGTTCAATCATGACGGAAGATAGGCATTTGCTCGGAATGCTCACGCTGCTGGTGAGCAGTCCGTCGGACAAAAGAACCGTATTCGGTCGCGCCCTGAATCAGTTGATCAGCGATGTGGAAGAACGCGCCATCAGCGTGCTGGTTTCGGAAAGCCTGAGCGACGCCACCTCGATCCTGCATTCGGACCCGGCGATTCAATGCGTGTTGCTCAGCTGGGAAATGGACGACAGCGAAGGTCACGAAGAATGCATCAAGCTGCTGACCAGCCTGCGTGAACGCAACACCCGGGTGCCGGTGTTCTTGATCAGCGACCGCAGCACCGCGTCGAGCATTCCGCTGGTGGTGATGCAGCACGCCGACGACTTCATCTGGCTGCCCGAGGACACCAGCCGCTTCCTCAGCGGGCGCATCCTGGCCGCCATCGAACGCTACCGACAGGCGGTGCTGCCGCCGATGTTCGGCGCGCTGCTGAAATTTTCCCGGACCTATGAATACTCGTGGCACACCCCCGGTCATGCCGGTGGCACGGCGTTTCTCAAGAGCACGGCGGGCCGCGCGTTCTACGAGTTCTTCGGGGAAAACCTGCTGCGTTCGGACCTGTCAATTTCGGTCGGCGAACTCGGTTCGCTGCTCGATCACAGCGGCCCCATCGGCCAGGGCGAGCGATATGCCGCCAAGGTCTTTGGCGCACACCGCACCTATTACGTGACCAACGGCTCTTCGACCTCCAACCGGGTCATCCTCATGGCCAGCGTCACGCGCAACCAGATCGCCCTGTGCGACCGCAATTGCCACAAGTCCGCCGAGCACGCGATGACCTTGTCTGGGGCCATTCCGACCTACCTGGTGCCGACCCGCAATCGCTACGGCATCATCGGTCCGATCCTGCCGCAAACCCTGAGCGCCGAAGGGGTGAAAGCCGCCATCGCCAACAACCCGCTGGTCAAGGACGGTATCGACCCGACGCCGATCCACGCCATCGTCACCAACTCCACTTACGATGGCCTGACCTATAACGTCACCCGGGTCGAAGAACTGCTGGGCCAGAGTGTCGACCGCCTGCATTTCGATGAAGCCTGGTACGGCTATGCGCGGTTCAACCCGCTGTATCGCGACCGCTTCGCCATGCACGGCAGCCCGGACGATCACGATGAGTCGCGCCCGACCGTGTTCGCCACACAATCGACCCACAAGTTGCTCGCCGCGCTGTCCCAAGCCTCGATGATTCACGTGCGTAACGGCCGCAACCCGATTCCGCACGGGCGCTTCAACGAGTCGTTCATGATGCACGCCTCGACCTCGCCCAACTACGCGATCATGGCCTCCTGCGACGTCAGCTCGGCAATGATGGAAGCGCCCAGCGGGCAGATCCTGACTACCGAATCCATTGAAGAAGCCATCGCTTTCCGCCAGGTCATCTCGCGCATGAACAACGAGATGGCGAGCAAGGATGAGTGGTTTTTTTCCTGCTGGCAGCCGCCGTCAGTGGAGGTTGGTGGCGCGGCGATACTTTTCCATGAAGTCGATCCAGTGCTGCTCAAAACCGAACCGAATTGCTGGGTGCTGCACCCGAACGAGGTGTGGCACGGTTTCGGCGACATCGAGGACGGCTACTGCATGCTCGACCCGATCAAGGTCTCGGTGCTCAGCCCCGGCATGGGCGACGACGGCAACCTGCTGGACTTCGGCATCCCCGCCTGCGTCCTCTCCGCCTACCTCGGCCGCCAGGGCATCGTCGTCGAGAAAACCACCGACTTCACGATCCTGTTCCTGTTCTCCATCGGCATCACCAAAGGCAAATGGGGCACCCTGGTCAACGCCCTGCTCGACTTCAAGCGTGACTACGACGACAACCTCGAACTCGAACTGTGCCTGCCGGACCTGCTGACCGCCAACCAGCAACGCTACGCCGGCATGGGCCTCAAGGACCTCGCCGAAGACATCTTCGCCGCCATGAAGCAACACAAGACCACGGCGACCATGGCCCAGGCGTTCGGCATGCTGCCGCAAGCCGAATTCAGTCCGGTGGAGGCGTACGAGAAACTGGTGAAAAACCAGGTCGAACTGGTGACCCTGGAAGAAGCCGCCGGACGGATCGTCGCCACCGGGATCGTGCCGTATCCGCCGGGCATTCCACTGCTGATGCCGGGTGAGAACGCCGGGCCGGCGGATGGGCCGCTGCTGGCCTATCTCAGGGCTCTGGAAAGCTTCGACAAATCCTTCCCCGGTTTCACTCATGACACCCATGGGATCGAAAGCGAGGGCGGGGTCTATCGGTTGCTGGTGTTGAAATGAAGTAAGCAGGATCTTAGGCGAACACAAAACCAAATGTGGGAGCGAGCCTGCTCGCGAAAGCGGCCGTCCAGTCGACCATGATCTCGCCTGACACTCCGTCTTCGCGAGCAAGCCCGCTCCCACAGGGGATCTGCGGCGAACGCTGAATTTGTGCATGACCCCGATCAACTGTGGGAGCGGGCTTGCTCGCGAAAGCGCCCATCCAGTCGACCATGATCTCGCCTGACACTCCGTCTTCGCG
>DQGF01000222.1:26277-26822 GCA_003525045.1 Pseudomonas sp.
AGGCTCGCTCCCACAGTGGATCGCCTTCGGGTATGGAAATCGTATCCCGCAGGCTTGGATCAAACCCTCACGTTACGTCCCGGCAACATCGACCTTTGGCTGTTTTCCCAATCCTCGACCAGACCCACCGGTGCATCGGACGCGGGCAGCATGCTGCGCCCGCGCACCAGGTCCGAGGCGCGTTCGGCGAGCATGATGGTGGGTGCATTGAGGTTGCCGTTCGGTTCAGTCGGAAACACCGAAGAATCGATCACCCGCAATCCCGCGATGCCCCGCACCCGCAGCTCGGAATCCACCACCGCCATGTCGTCCTCGCCCATCCGGCACGAGCCGCAAGGATGGTAGGTGCTCTCCAGGTTTTCACGGACGAAGGCGTCGATCTCTTCATCGGTATTCACTTGAGGCCCGGGCGCGATTTCGCCGTCGCGGAAGCGATCCATCGCCGGCTGGCCGATGATTTCCCGGGTCAGGCGAATGCAGCGGCGGAAACCTTCGCGATCCTCTTCCCGCTGCAGGTAGTTGAACTGAATCTCAGGATGCGCGTA
>DQGF01000222.1:27138-27419 GCA_003525045.1 Pseudomonas sp.
GGATCCGCCGAACGCACCCGCACATAACCGCGGCTCTTGGGTTTGTTCGGCCCGGTGAGCACCATGAAGCCGTGGCCCTTGATCGGTTTGTTGCCGTCGTAACGCATGGCCGCCGGCAGGAAGTGGAACTGAATGTCCGGCCAGCGCAGGCCCTTGTCCGAGCGGATGAAACCACCGGCCTCGAAATGGTTGGTGGCGCCGAGCCCGTCTTTGAACAACAGCCAGCGCAGACCGATCAACAGCTTGCTCAGGGGGTCCATTTTGCTGTTGAGCGTCACCGG
>DQGF01000276.1:0-1664 GCA_003525045.1 Pseudomonas sp.
CATGGCCACCAGGTCGATGCCGATGCTGTCGTGCTTATTCAGGTTCAGTGCCAGGCGCAGCTTGGTGCCGACGCCGTCAGTGCCGGAAACCAGCACGGGCTGCTTGTAGCCGGCCGGGATTTCGCAGAGGGCGCCAAAACCGCCCAGGCCGCCCATGACTTCCGGGCGCGCAGTGCGCTTGGCGACGCTCTTGATGCGTTCGACCAATGCTTCACCGGCGTCGATGTCTACACCGGCGTCCTTGTAGCTCAGGGAGGGTTGCTTGCTCATGATCCAGGCCTTTAGGGGGGATTCAGGGGTAACGACCGAGTCCAGTGGGACCACCGAAACTGACGAAGGCGATTGCCGAGCGCATATTTCAGGGTGCCCGGCTGTTGCCGGTCTGCGAAGGCGCGCGATTTTATCAGGCTTGAGGGGCAGCGGCCATCCTCAGGCCGACAGCAGGGGCATATCGGCTGAAAAAAACTATTATTGTCCGTGTTGGTGCCATCGCGCATGGCTGTATAAGGTATCGCTATAACCGTCTATCGTTACGGCAGTGCGAAAAACTTACCCGGGACTTGTGAATGTTTTGCGCCGGGCGAGGGTCACAGCCTAGCTCGATTATCTTCATGCGGTCTGTTCCAACCGCTCTTGTCGTCAGGAATCTTCCATGCGTTTTTTCAAATTACTGTTTGTGGGCGGTTTATCTTTGGTCAGCCTCGCCAGTCAGGCCGAAACCGTCAAAGGCCTTTATCAAGTCCGCGAGCCTGTCAGCAGTCAGGCGCCCGAGGAGCGCGATCAAGCCACCCAGCGAGCGCTGGCTACGCTGGTGTTGCGCCTGACCGGCGATCCCAAGGCGGCGCAAAGTCCGGGGTTGGCGGCGTTGCGCAAGGATCCGCAACAGATCATCAGTCAATACGGGTTTGACGCCGGCCCGCCGGAAGTACTGAAGGTCGATTTCGACCCGGCGAGCACGGAGCAGGCGTTGCGTCGTGCCGGGCTGTCTCTCTGGGGCGCGGACCGACCGTCGATCCTGGGTTGGTGGTTGAACGACGCCACCGAGGGCTCGACCCTGGTGGGCGATCGCCAGGCCAGCGCGACGCCATTGCGCCGCGCGGCACAACACCGTGGGCTGCCATTGCGCTTGCCGCTGGCGGACCTGAATGAGCAGATCGTGGCCACCGCACCGAATCTGGAGGGCGCGGATCCGGCGCCATTGCGTGGCGCTTCGGACCGTTACAATGCCGATGCCTTGCTGGCAGTGCATGCCCGTGAAGAGGGTGGCCAGTGGCAAGCCAAATGGCGCTTGTGGCTGGGCGATCAGAAAGAGGCTGGCAGTGTGCAGGGCGCGGATCAGGCCGCGGTGGCCGATGCAGTCATGCTGGCGGTGAGTGAGCGTCTGGCGCCGCGGTTTGTGGTCAAGCCGGGTGCTTCGAGTGAACAATTGCTGGAAGTGCAGGGCATGAACCTGGAGCGCTATGCAGCCCTTGGGCGTTTGCTGGAACCCTTTGGCGCGCGGCTGCAGAGTGTCGATGGCGACCGGATTCTCTATCGGGTCAATGGCAGCGCCGAACAGTTGAAGGCGCAATTGTCCCTGGCCAGGTTGCAGGAGGTACCGGCCGATGAGGCGCCAGCCTCCGCGACCCCTGTCCAGCCGGCGGCTGATGGCTCCGCACCCGCCC
>DQGF01000276.1:1968-3107 GCA_003525045.1 Pseudomonas sp.
CCTGCCGTGGCGCCCGCCCCGAAACCGACGCCGCAGTTGCGTTTCCGTTGGTAAGTTTTTCTTTCCTTATATAGAAGCTGGAGTGGTTCATGGCCGATACGCGGCGTTGGTTCTGGTTGGGTGGGGTGATCCTGCTCTGCGCGTTTGTCTGGCTGTTGCATCCGATCCTGACGCCATTTTTGGTCGCGCTGCTGCTGGCCTATCTGTTCGACCCGCTGGTGGATCGGCTGGAGAAGGCCGGCCTGTCGCGGACCTGGGGTGTGGTGGCGGTGTTTGCGCTGTTTACCTTGATCTTCACCACGTTGCTGTTGGTGTTGGTGCCGATGCTCGCCAAGCAATTGTTTCGCTTGTACGAACTGACGCCGCAGATACTCGACTGGTTGCAGCACAGCGCACTCCCGTGGGCGCAATCGAAATTTGGCCTGTCGGATGGTTTCTGGAAATTCGACAAGCTCAAGGCGGCGATCAGCGAACACATGGGCCAGACCACTGACATTGTCGGTGTGGTGCTGAGTCAGGCGACGGCTTCCGGGCTGGCGTTGATCGGTTTGCTGGCGAACCTGGTGCTGATCCCCGTGGTGAGTTTCTACCTGTTGCGCGACTGGGATCTGATGATGGCCAAGATCCGCAGTTTGCTGCCCCGTGATCGCGAAGAGCGCGTTGTTACGCTGGCCGGTGAATGCCATGAAGTGCTGGGTGCATTCGTGCGCGGACAGTTGCTGGTGATGGTGGCGCTGGGTGTGATCTATGCGGCGGGCTTGATGCTGATAGGGCTGGAGCTGGGGCTGTTGATCGGTCTGATCGCCGGTCTGGCAGCGATCGTGCCGTACATGGGGTTTGTCATCGGCATTGGCGCGGCGTTGATTGCCGGCCTGTTCCAGTTCGGTGGCGACCTGTACCCCATGGTCGGCATTGTCGCGGTG
The DNA here is from genome assembly GCA_003525045.1 of Pseudomonas sp. Taxonomy (GTDB): domain Bacteria; phylum Pseudomonadota; class Gammaproteobacteria; order Pseudomonadales; family Pseudomonadaceae; genus Aquipseudomonas. The sequence goes on from DQGF01000276.1 coordinate 2,892, forward strand.
TTCATGGTCGGCCAGGCGCTGGAAGGCATGGTGCTGACGCCGTTGCTGGTGGGTGACCGGATCGGCCTGCATCCGGTAGCAGTGATATTCGCGATTCTGGCGGGGGGCGAGCTGTTCGGTTTTACCGGTGTGCTCCTGGCGTTGCCGGTAGCGGCGGTGATCATGGTACTTGTGCGCCATGTGCATGATTTGTATAAGGATTCGGATATCTACAGT
>DQGF01000276.1:3422-6365 GCA_003525045.1 Pseudomonas sp.
GGATATCTACAGTGGTGCTGATGAGCCGGAGCTCTGAGGTTCGCCTATAACTCGTCGCGGGCAGCCTGGTTCGCTACCCGGTTGGCCTGCCTCTTTCGTGTGAAGGCTGCCTGCAGCGCCAAAGAAACTGTCATAAAACCAGTGCGTTAACGCAAACCTTTGATTTTGCTTGTGGTCTGTCGCATTGTGCGGTCCGCTTCACGGGTATAAACTTCGCAAACTTTACACAGAGGCCACTAACGGTTCCCCTGGAACTGTTCAGTCAGCATGAAACCGATTCAGCTGCCCCTAGGTGTGCGTCTGCGTGATGACGCTACCTTTATCAATTACTACCCAGGCGCCAATGCCGCTGCACTCGGCTATGTCGAGCGGCTATGCGAAGCCGACGCCGGCTGGACCGAAAGCCTGATTTATCTCTGGGGCAAGGACGGGGTAGGGCGTACGCATCTGTTGCAGGCGGCCTGCCTGCGTTTCGAACAGCTGGGGGAGCCGGCGGTGTATTTGCCGTTGGCCGAGCTGCTGGATCGTGGCATCGAAATCCTCGACAACCTCGAACAGTACGAACTGGTCTGCCTGGATGACCTGCAGGCGGTTGCCGGACGTGCGGATTGGGAAGAGGCGCTATTCCATCTTTTCAACCGTCTTCGCGACAGCGGTCGGCGCTTGCTGATTGCCGCGTCGACATCACCGCGTGAATTGCCGGTGAAGCTGGCGGACCTGAAATCCCGCCTGACCCTGGCGTTGATCTTCCAGATGCGCCCGCTCTCCGACGAAGACAAATTGCGCGCCTTGCAACTGCGCGCTTCTCGTCGCGGCCTGCACCTGACCGACGAAGTCGGGCATTTTATCCTGACCCGCGGTACCCGCAGCATGAGTGCGCTTTTCGAGCTGCTTGAGCGCCTCGACCAGGCTTCTCTTCAAGCGCAGCGCAAGTTGACGATCCCGTTTCTCAAGGAAACGTTGGGGTGGTGAAACCCAGGTCTGACGCTGGTTTCGGCAGTTTTCAGACGCCAAAAAATCCGCCTTCCTACAAGGTTGCAGGCTGCGAAACCTCTAAATGGGACTCAAGCGCTTAGATGTAATCGAGAAACGGAGAAGTCACAAAAGTTCGATTGAATTTGCATATGAGCATGATTACGGGCATAGTCGCGCCTTCTTTTATAACTATTAGCCACGGTCGTGCCCATGCTAAAGCGCTTCGCACCCCTCGTGCCTCTCGCACTCGTCACCCTATTGTTCGGTTGCGCAGCCCACACTCCAGTGGTCGAGCAAGCGCCGCAACAGCAGGTTAAAAGCTCTGTTACCGCCCAATCCTCTTCCGTTCTTCTGCAACAAACTCTTGCTCAAGAAGAGGCAGCCACCGATAAAGAACTGGCAAGCTTCGCCAATGGCAAGTCGTACCAGCTTCCGGTTCTGGCCGACAGCATCCTCGAACGCGGCATGTCCCTGATCGGTACCCGTTACCGTTTCGGTGGCACCTCCGAAGCCGGTTTCGATTGCAGCGGATTTATCGGTTATCTGTTTCGTGAAGAGGCCGGCATGAACCTGCCACGCTCCACTCGCGAAATGATCAACGTGGACGCACCGCTGGTGACTCGCAGCGATCTGAAGCCAGGTGACCTGTTGTTCTTCGCCACCAATGGTCGTCGTGGTCGCGTCAGTCACGCCGGGATCTACCTGGGTGACAACCAGTTCATCCATTCCAGCAGCCGCCGCAGCGGTGGCGTCCGGATCGATAGTCTTGGCGACAGCTACTGGAGCAAGACCTTCATCGAAGCCAAGCGCGCACTTGCGATGGCCCCGGATTCGACCCCGGCGATCATCACCGCACGCAAATAAGCGGACAGTTTGTAAGGTGAACTTAAAGTCTTACTTGAAGTTTGCCGCGTACCGGCTAGAATCTTGATCTATTATTGATGGCAAACCGCCTGCGTCCTGCGCAGGCGGTTTTCTTTTCTGCCCTGTCGGTGGAAAGCCGCAGCCAGATCAGGGTGTTCTGCTTATGACAATGTCAGCCCGCTTCGCAATCCTGTTCTTCGCAGCGCTGCTCAGCGCCTGCGCCAGCCGCCCACCACCACCGGCACCGGTGGTTCGCGCGCCACTGGTTTTCGGTCCTTCCCAAACCTTCTCTCCCGCCGCGGAAGACGTACTGTTCCGTGCGCTCGGCCTCGTCGGTACGCCCTATCGCTGGGGTGGCAACACGCCGGATTCGGGGTTTGATTGCAGCGGGCTGATTGGTTACGTCTACCATGATGTTGCCGGCATTTCCTTGCCGCGCACTACTCGCGAGATGATCGGTATGCAAGCGGCCAGTGTGGGCAAGGAAGGCCTGCAAACCGGCGACCTGATTTTCTTCGCCACCAATGGCGGTTCCCAGGTCAGTCATGCCGGGATCTATGTCGGCGAAGGTCGTTTCGTCCATGCGCCGGCTACCGGTGGTACGGTGAAGCTCGACAGCTTGTCCAAGGCTTATTGGCAGAAAGCCTACCTGAGCGCCAAGCGTGTCCTGCAACCTGAGCATCTGGCACGTAATCCATAGACGAGTGTCCTGACTCAGGGATACGCAGAGGGTTGTCATGACCGCTCGCACGCTCAATCTCGATGATTCCCTGTATCAATACCTGCTCGACGTCTCCCTCAGGGAGACGCCGCTGCTCAAGCGCTTGCGCGATGAAACCCAGGCGCTGCCCATGGCGCGTTGGCAGGTGGCGCCGGAGCAGGGGCAGTTCCTCGCATTGCTGGTGAAACTCACAGGCGCCCGGCGAGTGCTGGAAGTGGGTACCTTCACCGGTTACAGCGCCTTGTGCATGGCGGCGGCGTTGCCGGATGACGGTTCGCTGATCTGCTGTGATATTCCCGGCGACTACAACGCCACCGCGCGCCGTTACTGGCAGGAAGCGGGTCTGGCGCAGCGGATTGATCTGCGGTTGGCCCCTGCGCTGG
>DQGF01000562.1:0-129 GCA_003525045.1 Pseudomonas sp.
CAGCGACTTCGGCGTCAGGACTATCAATGGCTTGCGCAGCGGGCGAATCACCTGACGACGCAGCAAGTGGTAGATCTGGGCCGGCGTGGTCGGCACGGCTACCTGAATGTTGTGCTCGGCGCACAGTTG
>DQGF01000562.1:422-5227 GCA_003525045.1 Pseudomonas sp.
ATGTTGTGCTCGGCGCACAGTTGCAGGTAACGCTCCAGACGCGCCGAAGAGTGCTCCGGACCCTGACCTTCATAACCGTGCGGCAGCAGCATGGTCAGACCGCAGAGACGGCCCCACTTGTGCTCGCCACTGGTGATGAACTGGTCGATAACCACCTGGGCACCGTTGGCGAAGTCGCCGAACTGGGCTTCCCAGATAACCAGCGCCTCAGGCGTGGTCGTCGAGTAACCGTATTCGAACGCCAGTACGGCTTCTTCGGACAGGAACGAATCGTACAGGTCGAAACGTGGCTGGCCCTTGTACAGGTTTTGCAGCGGGATGTAGGTACCCGTGTCTTTCTGGTTGTGCAAAACAGCGTGACGGTGCGAGAACGTACCGCGGCCGATGTCCTGACCCGTCATGCGAATCGGGTGACCTTCGAACGCCAGGGTCGCGTACGCCATGGTTTCGGCGTAACCCCAGTTGATCGGCAGGCCGCCGACTTGCATCTTCTGACGGTCTTCGTAGATTTTCGAGACCTGGCGCTGAACCACGAAGCCTTCCGGAATTTCCAGCAGCTTGGCGGACAGTTCCTGCAAGGTTTTCAGATCGAAGCGAGTGTCGTGACGTGCGGTCCAGGCGTGGCCCAGATACGGACGCCAGTCCACGAACAACTCTTTGTTCGGCTCTTTGACCAGGCTTTTTACAACATGCAGACCATTGTCCAGCGCGTTGCGGTATTCATCGATTTTCGCCTGAACACGCTCGGCGTCGATTACACCGGCCTGGGTCAGACGATCGGCATACAGTTCACGGGTCGTGCGCTGTTTGGCGATCTGCTGATACATCAGAGGCTGGGTACCGCTTGGCTCGTCGGCCTCGTTGTGGCCGCGACGACGGTAGCAGACCAGGTCGATCACCACATCGCGCTTGTACTGCATGCGGTAGTCGATGGCCAGCTGGGTCACGAACAATACGGCTTCTGGATCATCACCATTCACATGGAGGATCGGTGCCTGGATCATCTTCGCAACGTCAGTCGCGTACTCGGTGGAACGCGAGTCCAGCGGGTTGCTGATGGTGAAACCGACCTGGTTATTGATCACGATGTGCACGGTGCCGCCGGTTTTGAAACCGCGGGTCTGCGACATCTGGAAGGTTTCCATCACCACGCCTTGACCGGCGAATGCCGCGTCACCGTGGATGGAGATCGGCAGAACCTTCTCACCGGTAGGGTCGTTGCGACGATCCTGCCGGGCGCGAACCGAACCCTCGACCACTGGAGATACAATTTCCAGGTGGGACGGGTTGAACGCCATGGCGAGGTGAACTTCACCGCCGGTGGTCATCACGTTGGACGAGAAGCCCTGGTGATACTTAACGTCACCGGAACCCAGCTCGACCTTCTTCTTGCCTTCGAACTCGTCGAACAGCTCGCGCGGGTTCTTGCCGAAGGTGTTGACCAGTACGTTGAGACGGCCACGGTGGGCCATGCCGATGACGATTTCCTTGGTGCCGTAGGAGCCGGAACGCTGGATCAGCTCGTCGAGCATCGGAATCAGGCTCTCGCCGCCTTCCAGACCGAAACGCTTGGTACCCGGGTATTTGGTCCCCAGGTATTTTTCCAGACCTTCGCCAGCGGTGACACGCTCGAGCAGGTGGCTCTTGATGTCGGCGGAGTACGTCGGACGGCCGCGCACGCTTTCCAGACGTTGCTGGAACCACTGGCGCTGCTCGGAATCGGTAATATGCGTAAATTCAGCGCCAATGGTGCGGCAATATGTCTGCTGCAACGCTTCTTGAATTTCGCGTAGGCTCGCCTCCTCTTTGCCGATGAACAGGTCGCCGGCACGGAAGGTCGTATCAAGATCGGCATTGGTCAAGCCGTAATGATTGATCGACAGGTCTGCAGGTGCAGGACGCTGCCACAGCCCCAGCGGGTCAAGCTGGGCTGCCTGGTGGCCACGCATACGGTAGGCCTGGATCAAGCGCAGCACTTCAACTTGCTTCTTCTCGTGCTCACTGCTCACGCTGCCGGCGGAAACCGGTTGGGCGCGGCGCTGGTTCTTTGCCAGCAAGACGAAATGATCGCGAATCGTGGAGTGCGAAACATCGGTGGCAGTGTTGCCGTCGGCAGGCAACTTCTGAAAGTAGGTGCGCCACTCTTCTGGCACAGCGTTAGGGTCGTGCAGGTAGAGCTCATAGAGCTCTTCCACATAGGCAGCGTTACTACCGGATAGGTAGGCGCTGTTCCACATGCGCTGCATCACGCTTTCTTGCATGCTTGGTCACCCTCGGTTAGGGGAACACCACCGGCGTCGACACCGAGCAAACTTGCAGAAGTCCGAATGCAGCGACCAAAACAAGCCACTTAGGATCACGCTGATAGTCCGGGTACCAGCCCGGATGCCCCTGCTTGTCTCATTTCTTCAAAATAAGAGCCGCAGCCTTTAAAGCTGCTGCTCAGGTTAAAACTACGGCGCCGGTTGAAGCCTGCGCCGTAGCATCTACGGGTACAGCGGTCCTACGGGTACAGCAGCTGAATCACACGCCGCTTTGCAGCAACATGTTACGTACGTGACCGATGGCCTTAGTCGGGTTCAGGCCTTTCGGGCAGACGTTGACGCAGTTCATGATCCCGCGGCAGCGGAATACGCTGAACGGGTCATCCAGCGAAGCCAGACGCTCGGCAGTCTTGGTGTCGCGGCTGTCTGCGAGGAAGCGGTACGCTTGCAGCAGAGCAGCTGGACCCAGGAACTTGTCCGGGTTCCACCAGAAGGACGGGCAAGAGGTCGAGCAGCAAGCGCACAGGATGCACTCGTACAGACCGTCGAGCTTTTCACGCTCTTCAGGGGTCTGCAGACGTTCGATGGCCGGAGCCGGCGTGTCGTTCTGCAGGTATGGCTTAACCTTCTCGTATTGCTTGTAGAAGATGCTCATATCGACGACCAGGTCACGGATAATCGGCAAACCTGGCAGCGGACGAACGATCAGCTTGTTACCTTTTACGACAGAAGACAGCGGCGTGACGCATGCCAGAGCATTTTTGCCGTTGATGTTCATGCCGTCGGAACCGCAGACGCCTTCACGGCAAGAGCGACGATAGGAGAAACCCTCGTCCTGCTCTTTGATCAGGGCCAGCACGTCCAGCACCATCAGGTCTTTACCGTTGGTATTGACCTGGAATTCCTGCATGAACGGCGCGGCGTCCTGATCAGGGTTGTAGCGATAAACACTGACTTGCAACATGGCGGCCACCCTTAATAAGTCCGAATCATTGGTTCAAAGGTCGGGACTGTTTTCGGCGAGAAGTTCACTGCACGCTTGGCAACGCGCTTCTCACCCGGGAAGTACAGCGTGTGGCACAGCCAGTTAACGTCGTCGCGCTCTTCGAAGTCTTCACGGGCGTGAGCACCGCGGGACTCTTTGCGGATCTCTGCAGCGATGGCGGTGGCTTCGGCCACTTCCAGCAGGTTCTGCAGTTCCAGGGCTTCGATACGCGCGGTGTTGAATGCCTGGCTCTTGTCGTTGATCTTGACGTTGGCGATACGGCCACGCAGATCAGCCAGCTGGGCAATACCCTTCTGCATGTATTCGCCGGAACGGAATACACCGAAGTAGTTCTGCATGCAGCTTTGCAGCTCTTTACGCAGGGTGGCGACGTCTTCGCCTTCGGTACGCGAGTTCAGGCCATCGAGACGTGCCAGGGCAGCGTCGATGTCGGACTGGCGAGGACGGGCGTAATCAACGCCTTCTTTCAGGGTCTGCTCCAGGAACAGGCCTGCCGCACGACCGAACACCACCAGGTCGAGCAGCGAGTTGCCGCCCAGACGGTTGGCACCGTGAACCGATACGCAAGCCACTTCGCCCACTGCGAACAGACCAGGAATGATCTGGTCAACGCCGTCGGCGTCCTGGGTGATTGCCTGACCATGGATGTTGGTGGCAACGCCGCCCATCATATAGTGGCAGGTTGGAACGACCGGAATCGGCGACACGGCTGGATCGACGTGGGCGAAGGTCTTGGACAGTTCCATGATGCCTGGCAGACGGCTGTGCAGAACTTCTTCACCGAGGTGATCGAGTTTCAGCATTACGTGGTCGCCATCCGGACCGCAACCGTTGCCGGCGATGATTTCTTTAACCATCGAACGCGCAACCACGTCACGACCAGCCAAGTCTTTGGCGTTCGGAGCATAACGCTCCATGAAACGCTCGCCGTGCTTGTTGATCAGGTAACCGCCTTCACCGCGGCAACCTTCAGTAACCAGTACACCAGCACCGGCGATGCCGGTTGGGTGGAACTGCCACATTTCGATGTCTTGGACCGGCACGCCAGCACGCAGAGCCATGCCGACGCCGTCACCGGTGTTGATCAGGGCGTTGGTGGTGGACGAGTAGATACGACCTGCACCGCCAGTCGCCAATACAGTGGCGTTAGCGCGGACGTAGGAAGTTTCGCCGGTTTCGATGCAGATGACGATCATGCCGACAAAGGCACCGTCTTCGTTCTTCACCAGGTCGACGCCGTAGTATTCGTTGAGGAATACGGTGCCGGCCTTGAGGTTGGCCTGGTACAGGGTGTGCAGCAGCGCGTGACCGGTACGGTCGGCAGCGGCGCATGTACGGGCAGCCTGGCCACCTTTACCGAAGTCTTTCGACTGACCGCCGAACGGACGCTGATAGATGCGGCCCTGTTCGGTACGGGAGAACGGCAAGCCCATGTGCTCGAGTTCGAAGACCGCTTCCGGGCCTACGGAACACATGTATTCGATAGCGTCCTGGTCACCGATATAGTCGGAACCCTTGACGGTATCGTACATGTG
>DQGF01000562.1:5520-5720 GCA_003525045.1 Pseudomonas sp.
TACATGTGCCAGCGCCAGTCATCGTTCGGATCAGCGGACGCGATGGCGCAGGTGATGCCACCCTGGGCGGATACGGTGTGCGAACGAGTCGGGAAAACCTTGGTGACTACGGCAGTCTTGTGACCGCCCTGTGCCAGCTGCAGAGCAGCGCGCATGCCAGCACCGCCGCCGCCAATGATGATGGCGTCGAACGAAAGCGT
>DQGF01000026.1 GCA_003525045.1 Pseudomonas sp.
TGATACTCCCTCTTCGCGAGCAGGCTCGCTCCCACAGGGGGCGGTGGTGGTTCGCAGGGTTAATCAATCCCGACAAACCCACCCGTCTGGTGCTGCCACAACCGCGCATACAACCCGCCATGGGCCAGCAGTTCGGCGTGGCTGCCGGTTTCGGCGATCATGCCTTTTTCCAGCACCACCAGTCGGTCCATCCGGGCAATGGTCGAGAGCCGGTGGGCGATGGCGATCACGGTCTTGCCCTGCATCAGGGTTTCGAGGCTTTCCTGGATCGCCGCTTCGACCTCCGAATCCAGGGCCGAGGTGGCTTCGTCCATGATCAGGATTGGCGCGTCCTTGAGCAGCACCCGGGCAATCGCAATGCGCTGCCGCTGGCCACCGGAGAGTTTCACCCCACGCTCACCCACATGCGCATTGAAACCGGTCCGTCCTTCGGAGTCCGACAGCAACGGGATGAACTCGTCGGCCCGAGCCTTGTGCACTGCTTCCCACAGTTCGGCGTCGGTGGCGTCGGGTTTGCCGTAAAGCAGATTGTCGCGGATCGAGCGATGCAGCAGCGACGTATCCTGGGTGATCATGCCGATGCGTTCGCGCAGGCTTTCCTGGCCAACCTCGGCGATGTTCTGGCCGTCGATGAGAATTCGCCCGCCCTGCACGTCATACAGGCGCAGCAGCAAATTGACCAAAGTCGATTTACCAGCGCCGGACGGGCCGATCAGGCCGATTTTCTCACCGGGTTGAATCGCCAGGTTGAGGTCGCCAATGATCCCGCTCTTCTTGCCGTAGTGGAAATCCACATGCTCGAAACGTACCTCGCCACGGGGTACGACCAAGGGCTTGGCCTGCTCGCGGTCGGTCACGCTGACCGGCTGGGAAATGGACTGCAAACCGTCCTGAACCATGCCGATGTTTTCGAAAATGCCGGTGACCACCCACATGATCCAGCCGGACATGTTGACGATACGGATCACCAGGCCGGTGGCCAGGGCAATGGCGCCTACGGTGATCAGCGACTGAGTCCACAGCCACAGGGCCAGGCCGGTGGTGCAGACGATCAGCAAGCCGTTCATGCTGGTGATGACTACGTCCATGCTGGTGACCACCCGGCCGGCCAGTTGGGCTTTTTCGGTTTGTTCCTTGATCGCTTCGCGCGCGTATTGCTGCTCGAAGTTGGTATGGGCGAACAGCTTCAAGGTGGTGATGTTGGTATAGCCGTCGACAATCCGCCCCATGAGTTTGGAGCGGGCATCGGAGGACACTACCGAGCGCTCTTTTACCCGCGGCACAAAGTAGCAAAGGGCACCGATGAAGGCGGCGATCCAGGTCAGCAGCGGGATCATCAGGCGCCAGTCGGCTTCGGCGAACAGCACCAGCGAGCTGATGGCGTAGATCAGCACGTGCCACAGCGCATCCACCGCCTGCACGGCCGAATCGCGCAACGAGTTGCCGGTTTGCATGATGCGTTGGGCGATGCGTCCGGCGAAGTCGTTCTGGAAAAAATTCAGGCTCTGTTTGAGCACATAACTGTGGTTCTGCCAGCGGATCAGGCTGGTCATGCTGGGGCTCAGGGTCTGGTGCACCAGCAAATCATGCAGGCCGACGAACACCGGGCGCAGGATCAGCGCGACCACGGCCATCCAGGCCAGTTCGATGCCATGTTCCTTGAAGAAATTGACGTTCGGCGTGCCCTGGGCCAGGTCGATGATGCGGCTCAGGTAACTGAACAGGGCCACTTCGATCAGCGCGCCGAACAGGCCGACGATCAGCAGCACGGCGAAACTCGGCCAGACCTGCTTCAGGTAATAGGTATAGAAGGGAAGAACCCGATCCGGCGGAGCCGCCGTCGGTGCGTCGCGGAAAATGTCGATCAGCTTTTCAAAACGGCGATAAAGCATTGATTCTCCGCCCGCGCGCGGGCTCTCCTTTGAACAGTGTGAGCGGCGCACTCCGGCAGCCGCTCAATACTTCCTGTGTAGCTTAGTCGATGACTTTGGCCGACTTGATGAACACAGGGTCGGCCGGCACATCTTTCATGCCGCCGCGAGTGGTGGTTGGCGTGTTGACGATGATGTCCACCACGTCCATGCCCTTCACGACTTTACCGAATACGGCGTAGCCGTCACCGGTATCGAGGAAGTCATTGTCCTTGACGTTGACGAAGAACTGGCTGGTGGCCGAGTCAGGCACGGAAGTACGGGCCATGGACAGGGTGCCACGGACGTTATGCAGACCGTTTTTCGATTCGTTCTTGATCGGCGCCTTGGTTTCTTTCTGCTGCATCTGTTGGGTGAAACCACCGCCCTGGACCATGAATCCAGGAATCACACGGTGGAAAATCGTGTTGTTGTAGAAGCCGCTGTTGACGTAATCAAGGAAGTTCTTGGTACTGATCGGCGCCTTGACCGGGTCCAGTTCGATTTCGATCTGGCCGTTGGTGGTGTCCAGCAGCACGTGCGGCGCCTTGGCGGGCGTGGCGGCCATCAGGTTGGCGGCAAACAGAACGGAGCCAGCGACGAGGGCAATTTTTTTCAGCATGGGTCAGTGATCCTGAGTGTGGTGGTATCGACTGCGGTGAGAAACTCGAGCAGGGTTTGGTTGAAGTGTTCGGGTTGATCCAGCGGGGTGGCGTGGCGCGAATCGGCGACCACCACCAGCCGTGCATCGGGTAGCAGTTTTACGTAAGTCTCTTTCAGCGATACGGGTGTGTAGTCACGGTCGGCGCTGACGATGAGGGTTGGACAGGTAACCCTGGAAAGTCGTTCCTGAACCCCCCAGCCAACGATCGCATCAAAGCTGGCGAGATAAGCATGTCTGTGGTTTTTTGCCCAGCGCTCGGCCATTTTTTGCCGCAATTCAGCCTGCTCGGGTTTGGGAAACAGTTTGGCACCCAGGGCTTTGCCGATGGCGCCCATGCTCAGGACGTGCATCAGGCTCCAGCGCTTGAACCACTGCCAGTAATCGTCGCGGCTACGCAGTTTGACCTCGGGCGCGCTGTTGACGATGCACAGGCTCTTGAGCAGTTGCGGCTGGTCCACTGCCAGTTGAAAACCGATCATGCCACCCATGGACAGGCCCGCATAATGCACCGGGCCAAGGTTCAAATGCTCGATCAGGGCGATCAGGTCGGCACTGAATCCGGCGATGCTGTAGCGCTCGCGAGGCTTATCGGAACGACCGTGGCCGCGTACATCCGGGACGATTACCCGGTAGCGCGCCGACAATGCAGGGATCTGGTTTTCCCAATCCAGGGTGCTGGAGCCCAACCCGTGGACCAGCAGCAACGGCGCGCCGTGGCCATATTCCTCATAGTGCAGGTTGCAACCTTCATGTTCGAAATAGGCCATGTCTACACTCCGTGTCAGGCTTGTTCAGGGGCGGCGAAAGGCGCATCCAGCGGCGCGGTATCAAAAGTGCGCAGCAATTCGATGAGTATCTGTGTCGCCGGGCCCAGGGGTTTGTCCTTGTTCGAGTACAGGTAGAAGCTCGGGTTGCGGCTGCCACCCTGATCCAACGGTAGCAGCTTAAGCGTACCTTCCTTGAGTTCCCGTTCGATCATGTGCCGGGGCAACCAGGCAAATCCCAGGCCGCTGCCTACAAAAGTCGCCGCGGTGGCCAGGCTGCCGACGGTCCAGCGCTGTTCGGCACCGAGCCAGCCGACATCCCGTGGCTGCTGGCGACCGGAGTCGCGAATCACCACTTGCATCTGACTTTCCAGGTCCTGGAAATTCAGTTCGCGATTGAGACGGTGCAGGGGATGGTCGGGGTGGGCGACCGCGACGAATTCGACGTCGCTCAATTCCGCGCCCAGATAACCGGGGATACTGAAGCCAGTGATGGCCAGATCAGCCACGCCTTCCAGCAATACCTCCTCGACCCCCGACAATACTTCTTCGCGCAGACGCACCCGACAGCCACGGCTTTGTGGCATGAACGCGGTCAAAGCGCGCACGAGACGGGCGCTGGGGTACGCGGCATCGACGACCAGCCGCACTTCCGCTTCCCAGCCTTGTTCCATGTGGTGGGCCAGGTCTTCGAGTTGACTGGCCTGTTTCACCAGTTGCCGGGAACGGCGCAGCAACACACCGCCGGCTTCGGTCAGCACCGCTTTGCGGCCGTCGATGCGCAGCAGCGGCACGCCGAGTTGGTCCTGCATGCGCGCCACGGTGTAGCTGACCGACGATTGCGAGCGGTGCAGCGCTTCGGCGGCCTGGGCGAAACCACCGTGGTCGACCACGGCCTGTAATGTTCGCCATTGATCAAGGGTCACGCGGGGCGCTTTCATGAACAGCTCCTCTTGTCTAAGCTGGCAATCCCTATTGGAGACTGCTGAATGAAAAAATTCTGTTGTTTGGCACTGGCGCTGCTGCCGCTGACGGCGTTTGCCTATCCGATCGATGTGCAAAAAGAGCTGAACGGCCTGAGCATCGACTACAACGCCTATGACACTGACAGCGACATCGCTTCGATACAGGTGAACAACTACGGCACCACCGATGCCTCTTGTACGGTGCTGTTCAACAATGGTCCGGAAGCGCCGCGCACCCGCAAGATCGAAGTGCCTGCTGGCAAACACAAAAATGCCACCGCCAAGTTCACCCGCACCATCATCAAGATGCGTATCAAGCTGACCTGCACCCCCAAATGACTTCCAACCCTGTGGGAGCGAGCCTGC
>DQGF01000221.1:0-153 GCA_003525045.1 Pseudomonas sp.
TGACCCGCGGTAAGTGATCGACACATTTCCGCGACACTGAAACTCCACCGCAAATCGCGGACCGGTCACAGAAAAAATACTCTCGTATTCCTTATAGCCCAGTCGCCCGCCAACGCCAGTAAACCGGACAGTCTTACACCACCGCGTCAGGAC
>DQGF01000221.1:466-1045 GCA_003525045.1 Pseudomonas sp.
ATGCAGGCCATTGCTCTCCAGTTCATAGCGCAACTCGTCGATCAAGGCGACGACCGCCTCAGGCTTGCGCAGGCTCGCCACGCTCAACCCGCTGACCACCAGATCCACCTGCCCCGACACCGGATGATAGAGCTTCACCGTCAGCCAACTATCACCGGTCACACTGCATTCACAGGCCAACGGCGAAAAACTGCGCTCCAGTTGCGTGCGCAATTGCGTCAGATAAATCATCGCGACTCACCGTACAGCCGCGAAGGAGCGACCGCACCCTTGAACTGTTTTTGACCCATGTGATTGTTCCTTGGCTGTTTCAAAGTGACGCGATGACCATCCACAAACTTGTATCGCACCCTTACAGCCTAAGAACTGCCGCACCTGAGCGGAACATCCATTTGCACCGTCGCAACTAGTGCATTTGCACCTTTAACGACGCCCCTTGGGTCGCCGTTCACTGGAGAACAAACCACGCTCGCGGGCCCAGACAATCGCCTCGCTGCGACTGTGCACATCCAGCTTGGAATACACCGTCGACACATGATTGCGTACCGTGTTGGTCGCCAGTTTCAGCCGCGCCGCGAT
>DQGF01000221.1:1359-1996 GCA_003525045.1 Pseudomonas sp.
TCCTTGTCGGCCAGTCCTTCGCAGATCAGGCCGAGCACTTCGCGCTCCCGGGCAGTCAGGTCAGTGAAGGAGACGCTGGGCAATGTCGGCGAACTCACATGCTTCACGTTGGCGAGTTTCTCGATCAGTGTACGGCTGAACCAGGAGGCATCCTTCATCACCTCTTCGATCGCCGATACCAGCTCAAGCTCCGTGCGTTTGCGCTCGGTAACGTCCATCAACACCAGCAGATAGCAAAGGCCATCCTGAATGGCCACGGTATCGGCCGACACGGCGCAATCGATCAATTCGCAGTCTTTTCTACGTACACGAACATCGATACGATCCAGGCTTGCGGTTTTTTCCAACGCCGCAAACAGCCGGGTGCGTGCGCCGTGGTCATGGATGAAATCGATCTGCGCGATGGTCTTGCCGAGTACTTCTTCACTGGGGTACGCGAACGTATCGAGAAAGGCTTTATTGACGTCCATCACCACCTGATCATCGGCACTGCACACCAGGATCGGCACCGGGGTCAGGCGAAAGGCCTTGGCAAAACGCTCCTCACTCTGGCGCAGGGCGATTTCGACCTTGTGCCGTGGCTCCATGTCGACGAAGGAAAACAACATGCAGGCTTCGTCGTTGAGCTCAAGGGGTT
>DQGF01000221.1:2273-8984 GCA_003525045.1 Pseudomonas sp.
GCTTCGTCATTGAGCTCGAGGGGTTGGCCGGCGACGATCACCTGTTTGCAACCACCGCCGGACAATTGCAGCTGCGCCGGCATTTGCGGGATGGTCGTTCCTTCGCGCAACCGCTGCTTGGCCAGGTCCTTGTTTTCCGCCCCTTCCAGCACGTCCAGTTCGTAGGTCGAAGCGCCAATGACCTGATCACGGGCATAGCCGGTCATATCCAGGAAGCCAGGGTTGACCTTGATGTAGCGCAAGTCGCTGAGTCGGCAGATCACCGCAGGAGCCGGGTTGGCGTTGAAGGTCTTTTCGAAACGCTGCTCGGCGCTGGCCCACTCGGTGACATCATCCATGATCAATACCAGCGACTCCGGTTCGCCAGCCGTGTCTGTCAGCACCATGCTGCGCACGTTGTGAACCCAGGTATGCTCTTCGTCCCCGGTCGGCGTCACCTCAACCAGCACATCGCCGAAGGTCTCGCCGCGCGCCACGCGACTGATCGGGTAATTGTCGGCCGGGACCGGATGATTATTGCGATAACGCAAGGCGAAGCGCCTGGCGTATTCCCTGGCATTGGCCCCCAGGTCACCGATCCGACTGACCCCGTGCATGGCCAGCGCGGCCTCGTTGGCCCAGAGAATGGTCTGGTCGAGCTCCAGCAGAATCACCCCGTCGGACAGGCCGGCAATGATTTGCTGCAACTGCCGGCGATTGGTTTCGGTGGTCAGGATGTCCTGGCTCATTGCATCTCCACACGTGCGGCGGCGCGTTTACGCATCGCCCTGTGAAGATTACGACCGCGGGCGGGCGTGATCGTGCAGAGGGTGTTCGCCGAGCGTGCCGGGAAACACGGTCAATGTAGGCGCTGCTTTTGCTCGTCAGGCAGCCATTTGACCGCTGGCAATGGCCGCCGAAGCCGCCAGCATCGCCCGCAACAACACCGCACACCCGGCCGCCAAATCATCCGGCGCGGCGTTCTCGATTTCATTGTGGCTGATGCCGCCTTCGCACGGCACGAAGATCATCCCGGCCGGACCGAGCTCGGCGAGGAAGATTGCGTCATGGCCTGCCCCGCTGACGATGTCCATGTGCGACAGCCCCAGCCCTTGGGCGGCATCACGTACCGCTTCAACGCAGCCTTTGTCGAAGTACAACGGCGGAAAATCGGCAGTGGGTGTCAGTTCGTAGGTCAGGCCATGGGCCTCGCAAGTGGTTTCAATCACCTCACGGACTTCTGCGATCATCGAATCCAGACGCGCCGGTTCCAGATGACGGAAGTCGAGGGTCATGCGCACTTCACCGGGAATGACGTTGCGCGAGCCGGGGTAGGCTTGCAGGCAACCGACCGTGCCGCAGGCGTGGGGTTGATGGCCGAGGGCGGCGCGGTTGACGGCACCGACGATGATCGAAGCGCCAACCAGGGCGTCCTTGCGCAGGTGCATCGGGGTCGGGCCGGCGTGGGCTTCGACGCCGCGCAGTTTCAGGTCGAACCATTTCTGCCCGAGGGCGCCCATGACGATGCCTATGGTTTTTTGTTCGTCTTCGAGGATCGGGCCTTGCTCGATGTGCGCTTCGAAATAGGCACCGACGGCGTGACCGCTGACCTTGCGCGGGCCGGCGTAGCCGATGGCGTTCAATGCGGCGCCGACGGTGATGCCTTCGGCGTCGACCTTGGCCAGGGTTTCTTCGAGGGTGAATTTCTCCGCGAACACACCGGAGCCCATCATGCAGGGGGCGAAGCGCGAGCCTTCTTCGTTGGTCCAGACCACCACTTCCAGCGGTGCTTCAGTTTCCACTCCCAGGTCGTTGAGGGTGCGCAGGACTTCGACGCCGGCCAGTACACCGAAGCAGCCATCGAACTTGCCCCCGGTGGGTTGGGTGTCGATATGGCTGCCGGTCATGACCGGTGGCAAGTCTGGATTGCGCCCGGGGCGGCGGGCGAAGATGTTGCCGACGGCGTCGATGCTGACGGTGCAGCCAGCATCGATGCACCACTTCACGAAAATGTCCCGGGCCTGGCGGTCGAGATCGGTCAGGGCCAAACGGCAGACGCCGCCCTTTACCGTGGCGCCGAGCTGGGCCAGCTCCATGAGCGATTGCCACAGGCGGTCGCGGTTGATGTGCTGATGGCTGGACTGCAGAACGTCTACGGCAGCGTTCATGATGATCTCCTCAGGCAGTTCTTATGGATTTCTTCAGGCATTTTTTTGTCGTTTATGAGGCCGCCTTCGCGAGCAGACCCGCTCCTACATTTGAAATGCATTCCCCTGTGGGAGCGAGCCTGCTCGCGAAGGGGCCATCCGTCACACCGCAGATTTCACGGCAGTCGGGCTCGGCCGCATTGCACTCAAGCCGTAATAAATCAGCCCGCCCAGTGCCGAACCGGTAAACCAGCCATAGCTGTAGAACCAGCTGAACACATCGCTACCGAGCGACAACAGCGTCAACACCACCGGCACGCCGAAGGCGATAAACCCGAACCAGTTCCACGCCGGGTAGACGTCATCCCGATACAGCCCGGCCAGATCCAGCTGCTGTTTCTTGATCAGGAAATAGTCCACCACCATGATCCCGGCGATCGGGCCCAGCAGGCTGGAGTAACCCAGCAACCAGTTGGAATAGACCGTTTCCAGACTCAAATCGGAGACAATCAGCCCAAGCTTTTTCAGCAGTTCATGGCCCATCAGCACCAGCCCGACCAGTCCGGTGAGCATCACCGCCTTGGTCCGGTTGATCACCTTGGGCGCAATGTTCTGGAAGTCGTTGGTCGGCGAAACGATGTTCGCTGCGGTGTTGGTCGACAGGGTGGCGATGATGATCAGCGCCATGGCCAGCGCAACCCAGACCGGGCTCTGGATATGGCCGATCAAGGTGACCGGATCGGAGACGGTAACACCCACCAGTTTCACCGACGCCGCCGTCATCACCACGCCCAGCGACGCGAACAGAAACATGGTCAGGGGCAAGCCGATGATCTGCCCGACAATCTGGTCTTTCTGGCTTTTCGCATAGCGGCTGAAGTCCGGGATGTTCAGGGACAAGGTGGCCCAGAACCCGACCATCGCCGTCAGCCCGGCGGCGAAGTAACTGACCACACTCGCCCCTTCCGGACGTTTGGGCGGGATCGCCAGCAATTCGCTCATCGACACATTCGGCATCGCCCACACCAGCAGCCCCACACCGACCAGCACTAGCAGCGGCGCCGACAGTGTTTCCAGCCACTTGATCGATTCGGCGCCACGAATCACCACCCACAGATTCAGCACCCAGAACACCATGAAACCGATGACTTCGCCGGTGCCGCCCAGTGACTTCCAGCCTTCGAATACCGAGCCCAGAAACAAGTGGATCGCCAGCCCGCCGAACATCGTCTGGATGCCGAACCAGCCGCAGGCCACCAACGCGCGGATCAGGCATGGAATGTTGGACCCGAGGATGCCGAAGGACGAACGCAGCAACACCGGAAACGGAATGCCGTATTTGGTGCCAGGGAAGGCGTTAAGTGTCAGCGGGATCAGGACAATGATGTTGGCGAACAGAATCGCCAGCAGCGCTTCGCCCACGCTCAAGCCGAAGTAGGCAGTGAGTACCCCGCCGAGGGTGTAGGTAGGCACGCAGATCGCCATGCCGACCCACAATGCGGTGATGTGCCATTTGTTCCAGGTTCGCTCGCGCACCTTGGTCGGTGCCATGTCGTGGTTATAACGGGGACTGTCGAGGACATCGCTGCCGGCTTCGAGCTCGAACAAGCCGTCGCGCTCGGTCACTTGCGATCTGATCTGTTGCATGGCCGCTCCACTGTTCTTTGAATTATTTTTTGCTCATCAAGGGCTGACGGCTTCAACAACCGTGCCGGGCACCCCGTCTGCGCATCGGGCAGTTCCATAAAAACTTTGTAAACAACTGATGTACATCAGTTTTATTTATCCAAATATGAATCCCCGGTTACTTGTCACGCCACCCGGGCTGATCATCTGACAAGTCGTCCAAACCGTCGGGATTCAATCTGGTGCATCTGTTTTTTTTCAAGGTTGCGCATCAACCATAGACCATCTCTCAAGCGGCTGATTTCACATAGAAATCTCGTTCATTTTCAGAACCTGTCAAGTGCGTCAAAATGGTGAGGCACCTCACCATTTTGGTGAGTTTGCAATTTTATCCTTCAATATCAATAAGTTGAAAAACTTATAAGCTTATAAAAATATTCTTGCCCAATCCACAAACTGCAGCTAGCTTCTATTCCTGACAGCACTGACAGGAATACTCCTGTGGGTGTCTGCTTCATATAAAACATTTAGAACCGGCACAAGTCGGTCATTGCCTGCGAGGAACTCGGAATGTCTCTGTTGATCCGTGGCGCCACCGTTATTACCCACGATGAAAGTTATCGTGCCGACGTCTACTGCGCCGACGGCGTGATCAAGGCCATCGGTGACAATCTTGATGTTCCGGCGGGCGCCGAAGTGCTCGACGGCAGCGGCCAATACCTGATGCCCGGCGGCATCGACCCGCACACGCATATGCAACTGCCCTTCATGGGCACAGTGGCCAGTGAAGACTTTTTCAGCGGCACGGCGGCGGGACTTGCCGGTGGCACGACGTCGATCATCGATTTCGTGATTCCCAATCCGCAGCAATCCTTGATGGAAGCTTTTCACCAGTGGCGCGGCTGGGCCGAGAAGTCGGCTTCCGATTACGGTTTCCATGTCGCGATCACCTGGTGGAGCGAACAGGTTCGCGAAGAAATGGCCGTGCTGGTCAGCCAGCACGGGGTCAACAGCTTCAAGCATTTCATGGCTTACAAGAACGCGATCATGGCGGCCGACGACACCCTGGTGGCGAGTTTCGAGCGCTGCCTGGAACTGGGTGCGGTACCGACCGTGCATGCGGAAAACGGCGAACTGGTTTATCACCTGCAACGCAAGCTGATGGCCCAGGGCATGACCGGCCCTGAAGCGCATCCACTGTCACGTCCTTCGCAGGTGGAAGGCGAAGCGGCGAGCCGGGCTATCCGTATCGCCGAAACCCTGGGCACCCCTTTGTACCTGGTGCATGTCTCGACCAAGGAAGCCCTCGACGAAATCACCTACGCCCGCAGCAAGGGCCAACAAGTCTACGGCGAGGTGCTGGCCGGGCATTTGCTGCTGGACGACAGCGTCTACCAACACCCGGACTGGCAGACCGCCGCCGGTTACGTGATGAGCCCGCCCTTCCGTCCTCGCGGTCATCAGGAGGCGCTTTGGCACGGCTTGCAATCGGGCAACCTGCACACCACCGCCACCGACCACTGCTGCTTCTGCGCCGAGCAAAAAGCCGCCGGTCGCGACGATTTCAGCAAGATCCCCAACGGCACCGCCGGGATCGAAGACCGCATGGCGGTGCTCTGGGATGAAGGGGTGAACACCGGCCGCTTGTCGATGCAGCACTTCGTCGCGCTCACCTCCACCAACACCGCGAAGATCTTCAACCTCTACCCGCGCAAGGGTGCGATTCGCGTCGGTGCCGATGCCGATCTGGTGCTGTGGGATCCTGAAGGTACGCGGACGATTTCGGCGAAGACGCACCACCAGCAGGTTGACTTCAACATCTTTGAAGGCAAGACCGTGCGCGGCGAACCGAGCCACACCGTCAGCCAGGGCCGGGTGGTCTGGGCCAATGGCGACCTGCGAGCCGAGCGTGGTGCCGGGCGGTATGTCGAACGGCCGGCGTATCCGGCGGTGTTT
The DNA here is from genome assembly GCA_003525045.1 of Pseudomonas sp. Lineage (GTDB taxonomy): Bacteria > Pseudomonadota > Gammaproteobacteria > Pseudomonadales > Pseudomonadaceae > Aquipseudomonas. The sequence goes on from DQGF01000221.1 coordinate 7,982, forward strand.
GATTTGCTGAGCAAGCGGGCTGAACAGAATAAGCCGACTGCAGTGAAACGCTGAAATCCAGGCCTTCGGCCTTCGCGGGCAAGCCTCGCTCCTACATTTTGAAATGCACTCCCCTGTAGGAGCGAGGCTTGCCCGCGAAGGCCAAAGGCCCAGACAACACAAAAACAATGCCCCCCAGAGGCAGCACCTCAATTACCGTGAGGCCAACACCGTGATCAAGACCCTGAACCACCTCCCGCATCCCCACGAGAATGCGGCCGCCCTCGCCGGCCATTTCACCGACCTGGCGCCGCCACTCAACAACCGCCAGGCTCATCTGGAAGCCTCTCGCTGCCTGTATTGCTACGACGCGCCGTGTGTGAATGCCTGTCCGAGCGACATCGACATCCCCTCGTTCATCCGCAACATCCACCAGGAAAACGTTCAGGGCGCCGCGCAGAAAATCCTCTCGGCCAATATCCTCGGCGGCAGTTGCGCACGGGTTTGCCCGACGGAAATCCTCTGCCAGCAAGCCTGCGTGCGCAACAACGCCCACGAATGCGCACCGGTGCTGATCGGCCTGTTGCAACGTTACGCAGTGGACAATGCGCACTTCAGCGAACACCCGTTCCAGCGCGCGGCCGCCACCGGCAAGCGCATCGCCGTGGTCGGTGCCGGGCCCGCCGGGTTGTCCTGCGCTCATCGCAGTGCCATGCACGGTCATGACGTGGTGATTTTCGAGGCTCGGGAAAAGGCTGGCGGCCTCAACGAATACGGGATCGCCAAGTACAAACTGGTGGACGATTACGCGCAGAAGGAGCTTGAGTTCCTGCTGCAGATCGGCGGCATCGACATCCGCCACGGGCAGAAACTCGGCGACAACCTGACCCTCAGCGAGCTGCACCAACAGTTCGACGCGGTATTCCTCGGACTCGGCCTGGCGGCCAGCAAACAATTAGGCCTGGCCCATGAAGAGGCACCCGGCCTGCTCGCCGCCACCGACTACATCCGCGAACTGCGCCAG
>DQGF01000221.1:9365-11182 GCA_003525045.1 Pseudomonas sp.
GTGCAAATGGCCCGTCTCGGTGCTCGCGACGTCAATCTGGTGTATCGCCGCGGTGTCGAGGACATGGGTGCCACCGGTCACGAACAGGACATCGCCAAGGCCAATCAGGTGCGCCTGCTGACCTGGGCACAGCCCGAAGAAGTGTTGCTCGACCATCAGGGCCAGGTGCGCGGCATGCGTTTCGCCCGCACCCACTTGATAGAAGGCTGTCTGCAGACCACCGGGGAAACCTTCGAACTGGCCGCCGACGCGATTTTCAAAGCCATCGGCCAAGCCTTCGACGCCAGCGCCCTCGTCGATCCGCTGGCCCGTGAACTCAAGCGCCAGGGCGAGCGCATCCTGGTGGACGAACAGCTGCGCACCAGCATCCCCGGCGTATATGCCGGCGGCGATTGCACCAGCCTCGATCAGGACCTCACCGTGCAGGCCGTGCAGCACGGCAAACTGGCTGCCGAAGCCATCAATGCCCAACTCATGCTCAACGTGGAGGCTGCGTAAATGGCCGATCTGTCGATTGTCTTTGCCGGCATCAAAGCCCCCAACCCGTTCTGGCTGGCCTCCGCGCCTCCGACCGACAAGGCCTACAACGTGGTCCGCGCCTTCGAGGCCGGCTGGGGTGGCGTGGTCTGGAAAACCCTGGGAGAAGACCCGGCGGCGGTCAACGTGTCCTCGCGTTACTCGGCGCATTTCGGTCCCAACCGTGAAGTGATGGGCTTCAACAACATCGAGCTGATCACCGATCGCACGCTGGACATCAACCTGCGGGAAATCACCCAGGTCAAAAAGGACTGGCCGGACCGCGCGCTGATCGTCTCGCTGATGGTGCCCTGTGTCGAAGAGTCGTGGAAATTCATCCTGCCGCTGGTGGAAGCCACCGGCGCCGACGGCATCGAGCTGAACTTCGGCTGCCCCCACGGCATGCCGGAACGGGGCATGGGCGCGGCGGTCGGCCAGGTGCCGGAATACGTCGAGCAGGTCACCCGCTGGTGCAAGACCTATTGCTCGCTGCCGGTGATCGTCAAGCTCACGCCGAACATCACCGACATCCGCGTCGCCGCCCGCGCCGCCCATCGTGGTGGCGCCGATGCGGTATCGCTGATCAACACCATCAACTCGATCACCAGCGTCAACCTGGAACGCATGGTCGCCAATCCCGCCGTCGGCAGCCAGAGCACCCACGGCGGTTATTGCGGCTCGGCGGTCAAGCCGATTGCGTTGAACATGGTCGCCGAAATCGCCCGCGATCCACAGACCCAGGGCTTGCCAATCTGCGGCATCGGCGGGATTGGCAGCTGGCGCGACGCGGCGGAATTCATCGCTTTGGGCAGTGGCGCGGTGCAGGTGTGCACGGCGGCGATGCTGCATGGTTTCCGGATTGTCGACGAGATGAAGGACGGCTTGTCACGCTGGATGGACAGTCAGGGCTATGCCAGCGTGTCGGAGTTTTCGGGGCGGGCGGTGAGCAACACCACGGACTGGAAGTACCTCGATATCAACTATCAGGTGATTGCGAAGATTGACCAGGAGGCTTGCATCGGTTGCGGTCGCTGTCATATCGCCTGTGAGGACACTTCGCACCAGGCGGTTGCCAGCTTGAAGCAGGCGGACGGCACACATAGGTATGAAGTGATCGATGATGAGTGCGTGGGCTGCAACCTGTGCCAGATCACCTGTCCGGTGCAGGATTGCATCGAGATGGTGCCGATGGAGAACGGCAAGCCGTTTCTGGATTGGAATCATGATCCGCGTAATCCCTATCATGTTGCGGTCTGAAATCTGCGGCGCCTGAACTGACGCTTTCGCGAGCAGGCTCGCTC
>DQGF01000059.1:0-2894 GCA_003525045.1 Pseudomonas sp.
CCGATGGCCGTGGTGTCGGAAGTACCGATCAGCAGCAGCGTCGGCATCTTCAAGTCCTTGAACTCGTAGTACACCGGTTGGGTGAAGATCATGTCGTAGATCAACGCCGAATTCCACGCCACCTGAGTCTTGCCCGGACCTTTGCTCAGGCCCGCGAGCATGTCCACCCAGCGGTCGAATTCGGGTTTCCAGCGTCCGTCGTAATAGGTGGTGCGCTCGTAGTCGCGGATGCCTTGTGCGGTGACCTTCAGTTCGCGCTCATACCATTGATCCACCGTGCGATAGGGCACACCGAGGGCTTTCCAGTCTTCCAGGCCGATGGGGTTGACCAGTGCCAGCTGGTCGACCTGATCGGGGTACTGCAGCGCATAGCGCGTGGCGAGCATGCCGCCGGTGGAATGCCCCAGCAACGTGGCCTTCTGGATACCGAGGGCCTTGAGCAGTTGCTGGGTGTTGGTGGCCAGTTGCTGGAAGCTGTACTGATAGTTGTCCGGTTTGCTGGAGGTGCAGAAACCGATCTGGTCCGGGGCGATGACCCGGTAACCGGCGTCGCTCAGGGCTTTGATCGAGGTGTCCCAGGTCGCGCCGCAGAAATTCTTGCCATGCAACAACACGATGCTGCGACCGTTGGCCTTGCCGTGGGCGGCGACGTCCATGTAGCCCATTTGCAGGGATTTGCCCTGGGACTGAAAGTCGAAATGCTTGACGGTGTAGGGGTAGTCGAAGCCTTGTAGCTGCGGGCCATATTCCGGGCCTTCGGCGTGAGCGATGACCGGCAGTGCGGCGGTCAGCAGCAGGCTGGGCAGCCAGCGCGAGCGAGTCTGGGACATGGGTGAACTCCATAGGAAATCCGCCGATGCTGGCTCGGCATGATTAGGGCGACATTAAACACAGGCAATCGCGGCGAAAGATCGTTCAACCCATCCAGCCCAGAGTGGCGATAGCCAGTACACCATAGCGGGCGCCCTTGGCCAGGGTCACGATCAGCAGGAATCGCCCCAACGGCTCGCGCATCACCCCGGCGACCAGGGTCAGCGGATCGCCGATCACCGGCACCCAACTCAGCAGCAGCGACCAGTGACCATAACGCTGATAATGAACGCGAGCTTTTTCCAGGTGACCGGGACTGATCGGGAACCAGCGCCGATCCTGGAACCGCTCGATCCCACGGCCCAGCCACCAGTTGACCAACGACCCCAGGACATTGCCCAGCGTGGCCACGGCCAGCAACAACCAGGGCCAATACCGGTCGCTGAGCAGCAACCCCACCAGCAGCGCTTCGGATTGCAACGGCAGCAGGGTCGCGGCGCCGAATGCAGCGAAGAACAGCCCGATGTACGCACCGGACATCAATGGGCAGGGTAGTCCGCCACCACTACGTCAGTGCCGTCCTTTTTCAGGCCGATCACCTGATAGGCGTCGCTCATGCCGTCCATTTCCATGCCCGGCGAGCCCATGGGCATGCCCGGGGCGGCAACCCCCAACAAATCAGCGCGCTTGCTCAAGGCCAGCACCTGATCGGCCGGCACATGGCCTTCGACGAATTTGCCGTTGATCAAGCCGGTGTGGCACGACGCCAGACGCGGCGGCACGCCATGCTGTTGCTTGAATTCGCTCATGTTGCTTTCGACGTGATCCTCGACCTTGAAGCCATTGGCCTCCAGATGGCTGATCCATTTTTTGCAGCAGCCGCAGTTGGCGTCGCGGTGGACCTCGATCGGGATCAGGTCGGCGGCCTGGGCCAGGGAGGAGATGAACAGGGCGCTCAGGGCGGCCAGACGCAGGTGGGTTCGCATGGGGAGTCTCGTGTCGGGTTGCGGCCAGAAAAAATGCATTCTGACCATTCTAGACAACCACGAGGCAGGAGATTGTTTCGAAGTAATACTGGATTCTACGCAACAGTGGAAAATCTCATGGTTATCGCCGCAAGAAGCCAAAACTCTTCATCGGCGGTAACATGAGACCCCGTTCGCAGTGTTCCATCCCCGAAAAACGCTAGGGGCTTGGCAGGCGTTCGGATACAAACCGGATACATTTTTCAGATTCACGCTCACATTCAGGAAATGGCAATGACTCAGTCGCAACGTTTGAAATACTCGATTCTGATCTCCCTGATCGTGCTGGGGATCATGTTTGGCCTTTCTTATCTGCAGAACACCGGTGTCATCGACGAAAAGCTGTTCCAGTACATCGCGATTGGCGTAGCGGTGCTCGTGGTGGTGATCAATGGCGTGATGCGCCGCAAGGTCAAGCCCTGAACGACGCCCATCGACCTGGTTACTCGTGGTGAAGAACGGCAGCGGCCTGTGGATGCAGGCTATAGCTTTTGTCCGGATTCAGGGTAATCACGCCTTCGCCGCACAGGCGCTTCAACACTTCCCGCACACTGAGAAATGACAACGGGATATCCAGGTCGAGCAAGTGACTGTGCACGCCACGCACCCCCAGGCTGCGGTCGCTTTCGGCGGCGGTCAGCAAGGCGTCGATGACTTTCAGGCGAATCAGACTGGTGCGCAGGCCATAGCTCTTGAGCAGGAATCTGATGCGCTCGTTGCCGTGGCGCTCGGTACGTTGATCGAAAACGCCGGAGCCCATGGAGGTGCCCTTTGGCGCAGTGCTACCGTCCGTTGGCAGTTGCGAGTTGTACATGCAATAACTCCTTTTCAGAGCCTGAACCGAAAAATGTGATGAGTGCTCTCAATCAATAAGACGTAGGAGCCCGGCAAATCATGAAGGCTCAAATGTAGAAATTTTGTCGCCATCGCGTCAGCGCCACGTCAGACGCCCTAATAGCGGGGGCCAAAGCCCTAAATTTTTTTCGTTCGCTTCGTCTTTAGGGGGAGGCACATTGCTGGCAAATACGCAGGGTGTGACCTTCGTTTTTACGATCAGGA
>DQGF01000059.1:3191-12775 GCA_003525045.1 Pseudomonas sp.
CCTTCGTTTTTACGATCAGGAGCGAGCGTGATTATTTCCAGGCAGTTAACCCGGTTGAGCCTTGCCGGTATGTTGGTGGGCTTGAGTCTTGCGGCAAACGCGCGCAGCCAGCCGGAGCAGGCGAATGCCGATATCCGTCGCACCAGTTTCGGCGTGCCGCATATTCGTGCCGAGAATGAGCGCGGCCTCGGCTATGGCATTGGCTATGCCTACGCCCAGGACAACCTGTGCCTGCTGGCCAATGAGATCACCACGGTGAACGGCGAACGTTCACGCTATTTCGGTCCGGATCAATTGACCGTCGAAGAGCGGCAAAACCAGGTCAGCGATGTGTTCTTTACCTGGTTGAACACCGCCCAGGCCGTCGATGCGTTCTGGCAGGCACAAACCCCGGAAATCCGCCAGCTCATGGAAGGTTATGTGGCCGGCTACAACCGCTCCCTGAAAGAGCGTCGGACGCAGGGTTTGCCGCAGCAATGCCAGGGCGACTGGGTGCGTGAGATTACTGCTCAGGACCTGGTCAAGTTGACCCGTCGTCTGCTGGTCGAAGGCGGCGTAGGGCAGTTTGCCGAGGCCTTGGCGGGTGCCACTCCACCCAAGGCCGTCGCTCGAACCGCAGCCGACCCGGCACCGTTCCAGCTCGCCGATTCGCGCCGGCAGCGCTTTGCTCTGGACCGTGGCAGCAACGCGGTGGCGGTGGGCAGCGAGCGCTCCTTCAATGGCCGCGGCATGTTGCTGGCCAACCCGCATTTCCCATGGGTCGGCGGGATGCGTTTCTATCAGATGCACCTGACCATTCCCGGCAAGCTGGACGTCATGGGCGCCGCCTTGCCCGGTCTGCCGATGATCAACATCGGTTTCAACCAGCACCTGGCCTGGACCCACACCGTGGACTCGTCCAAACATTTCACCTTGTACCGCCTGCAACTCGACCCCAAGGATGCGACCCGCTACCTGCTCGACGGCCAGTCGTTGCCAATGCAGCAACAGACGGTGACCGTGAAGGTGAAACAGCCGGATGGCCAGACCCGAGCGGTGTCCCACGTGGTCTACAGCTCGCAATTCGGTCCTGTCGTGCAGTGGCCGGGCAAGCTGGACTGGGACGATCAGTTCGCCTACAGCTTGCGCGACGCCAACCTGGATAACGATCGGGTGCTACAGCAGTGGTACGCCATGAACCGGGCAAACAGCCTCAAGGCGTTGCAGGCGTCGGTGCATGAAATCCAGGGCATCCCCTGGGTCAATACCCTGGCGGCGGACGATCAGGGGCAGACGCTGTACATGAACCTGTCGGTGGTGCCGAACGTCAATGCCGACAAACTCGCCCGCTGCAGCGATCCGCGGGCCGGACTGCAGATGATCGTGCTCGACGGTTCCAACAGCGCGTGCGCCTGGGACATCGATCCGCAGGCTGCGCAGAAAGGTATTTATGCGGCAGACCGGTTACCGCAATTGTTACGCAAGGACTTTGTGCAGCATTCCAACGATTCAGCGTGGATGGCCAACCCGGCACAGCCGCTCACCGGTTTCTCGCCGCTGATCAGCCAGGACGGTCAGCCATTGGGGTTGCGTTCACGCTTCGCCCTGGATCGCCTGGGTACCTTGAACAAGGCCGGCACTATCGCGGCGGCGGATCTGCAACGGATGGTGATGGACGACCAGGTTTACCAGGCCACTCAAGTGATGCCGGACCTGCTGCAATTCTGTGCGGCAGACCTGGGGGCCGATGCGCCGACACTGACGCCGGTGTGTGCCAGCCTCAAGGCCTGGGACCGCAGTGCGAATCTCGACAGCGGCCTGGGGTTTGTGCATTTCCAGAACGTCATGGAGGCGCTGCAGGAAACGCCTGATGTCTGGCGTGTCGAGTTCGATCCGAAAGATCCACAGCATACGCCGCGTGGGCTGGCGGTGGAGCGTGCGCAAGTGGCGAAGGCCATACGCGAAGCGATGCTGGCATCGGTGGAGCACGTCAATACATCAGGTCTGAAGACTGACAGTCACTGGGGTGATATCCAGGTGTTCAGCAGCGGCGGCCAGCAGACGCCGATTCACGGCGGACCCGGCACCCTGGGGGTTTATAACGCCATCCAGAGCGTGCCGAGGACGGACGGCAAACGCGAAGTCGTCAGCGGCACCAGCTATTTGCAGGTGGTGACCTTCGATGACCAGGGACCACAAGCCCAAGGGCTGCTGGCGTTCTCGCTGTCCAGTGATCCGCAGTCGAAGTACTCCCGGGACCAGACACTGGCCTTCTCGAAGAAGCAGTTGAGCGTGTTGCCGTTCACCGAGCAGCAGATCACGGCCGATCCGCAGTATCAGGTCAGGACAATTCGCGAGCAGGATGAAAAAGCCGGGAAGGTGGCCAAACAGTAAAGTGGTGGGTGCTTGAATCAGGAATGGAGGCCGCACCCCGCAAGGGCTGCGGCCTTCAGCTTTTCGGGGTTTGTTGCGGAATGGCGTTGAGGACCGGGTTGCCATCCTTGTTGCGGGTCAGATAGACCGGCAGCACCTTGGGCAGCGACGCCACCAGGCTGTTGAGTTCCTTGATGTTGTAGATGCCACCGAGGCGGATAGAGCCGGTACTGTGGTCGGCTAACATGACCGGCTTGCCCAGATATCGATTGATCAGGGGCAGGGCATCGGACAGCGCCAGATCATCGAGCACCAGTTTGCCGCTGCGCCAGGCCAATGAATTGTCATTGGTGTAGGTCTGGCTGATCTGGGGCGTGAGGTCGCCGTGTTGATAACGGGCCTGCATCGCTGGCCCGAGACGCAAGCCATCGCCCGGAAGATCATCGTTGCTGCTGACCAGCACCGAACCTTCAATCAGGTTGACCCGCACCTGATCCTCATACATCCAGACATTGAATTTGGTTCCGGTTACCCGAATCCTGCCGTCCGCGGCCCTGACGATGAAGGGGTGAGTGGTGTCGTGGCTGACGCTGAAAAAAGCTTCGCCCTTATCAAGCGTGACCCGGCGGTGATCCTTGTAGTTGCTGAACGTCAGCTCACTGCCCAGGTTCAGCTCCACCTGACTGCCATCGCTCAGAGTGACCTGACGGACCCTATCGCTGGCCTCGAAGTGCTGGTAGGAATCGGGTAGCCAACCGAGGTTCCAGCCGCTAAAGGCCGCCAGTGGCAACGCCAGGGCGCACATGGCGGCGGCGATACCGACCGTGCGCCAAGGCGTTGCAGGTTTGATCCGGGTCGCTGGCACGACGGCGTCAGGACGAGGCAAATCCCCCGCGACTTCCCAGATGTCCAGCATGGCCTCGTACTCGAACGCGTGAAGCGGATGAGCATCACGCCATTGCTCGAAGGCCAGACGCTCTTGCGCGGTGCAGTCGATGGCGTGCAAACGCATGCACCAGTGCGCAGCGGCATCGGTGATGGCGTCATATTGAGCTTGCGAGAGAGGGCTGTCGGTCATTGACTCATCCTGATTTCCTACATTCTAACCTTTGCGCGAAGTCGGCGAGAACAACCGTCATGGCAATTGCCCATCAAACAGCTACTTATTTTTTTGATTCACGGGGTGCTGGTGTGCAATTGACGTCCCAAATGGCTGATCAGCCAGGCAACGGTGTCGGCGTTACTAAGTTGGACCGCCAGTCTGACCAGTGAATCTGTCTTGAAGGTTTGGCGAGCATCGATCAGGGTTTTTTTACCTGTCAGTTTCAAGATAAGCTTTTTTAGCCCTTTAGTGTTCTCATAAGAAGTGCTGCCAAAGTCCTCCCAGACACCGGCATGATCATCATAGATCGCGAATAGCTCCGGCAGGGGCGTCTTGTTCGACAGTGCGCTGCCCTGAATGTCGGTCAGTGTTTTCTTCAGCGCGATGGCCCGGGGGCTGGATGTTTCTATCAGGTCGGCGAATGGCCTGCCGGAATCGAGATAACTGATGTCTTCGGTTTCGCAAACAATATGCGAAAGCTCGTGGATAAGGGTCGCCGCGCGCGCATGGGGGCTGATGGGGAAGGCGGCGTCCGACAAATAGTTACGGTAGTGGTCGTAGTTGGGCACAAAGAATTTCTCTGCCAGGTAGATTCTACGTTTCGTGTCCTGCGCAACGGTGAGGCCGAATGTACTTTCTCTCTGTTCGAGAACCCTTCCGACGACAAAACGCTTGGACTTCGGCTGTCTGAGGCTGGGGTCCAGCAAGGCCGCAAAAATGTCACCTACGACTTTTTCAACTTTGTCCACGTGCGCGGGCAGCACGGTCGACACACCAAGAAAATCCATGATGAGCTGATGCACAGGCGTGACCGGACCGCCGGATACCTTGAGCAATTGCAGGTTTCGTACGGCGTTCCAGGCATAGGAGGTCGCCGTGTCCAGCGCTTCATCGATCAAACGGGCCTTCACCGGAAACAATAAACGGATTTCGGGCATTCCACTGGCTTCGACGTTCATGCCGGCCGAAACGGAAAGCGCGGTCGCAAACCGACGGGTGAGGCTGAAGCGGGGCCTGGGAGTTTCCCTGCCCAGGACCCATTGCTTCGATGTGTTCTGACTTATATAAGGGCCACGGGTTTTGGTGTCGGCTATGCGCCAGCGGGTACCTTTCTTCAGAACGGGATACACTTTGCCTTCAACCGGCCCGTACTGTTTTTTTGTCGACGGGTCAGTGTAGAGCCCGAGTGTGGAGTCGAGTGTCAGCGAACCCAGATTGACGTCTACGCTTTCATGACGCTTCAGGTCTGTGCGTTCAGGTGCAGTGATGTCGATGCTCTGCCATTTGAACCGGCCATCGGGCGTTTCCGGCGCGGGCGCACTGGGTGCAGAAGACGGCGTCGCTGGAGCCTCCAGGGATTGGCGCAACATGGCAAGTTGTGCAATGCCGCTGATGAACTCTTGTACGGCTGCCCCCCATTTGTGGGTTTGAAGGTCCTCAGCCGATTGCTTGATGTCGCGATAGCTGCGCCATACCGTGACCGGGTAGGACAGCTTGCCCGTCAAGAACGTAAAGGCCTCGTGCAAGTCTTCGCCCAGCACATGTTTGATGCTCGCCCATTCGCTTTGATTGTTGTCATCGGACTGACAGCCGAGCAATCGGCTCAATAACCCGACGTTGTCGTTGAATAGTCGTTTGAACAGGTTGCCACTGATCGGATTCGACGCCAGCGTAACCTCGGTGGTGTCGGTGTTCGCCGGCGTGGCTCTGGCAACGCGGTTACCAGTGTTCGCCATCTGGTTTTCAAGCAGCGTACGCTCACTCTGCGGCAGGTTCATGAGTACCCAGTCGAGCAGTCCGCCACGCGTCTTCAGGTCGGTCAGCAGTTGTGTTTCGTTTTCATATTCTTTCATCCCGTGCGAGGGACTGTGAGGCGCAATCAGGATCTGTGCCGCGACGCTATCGGCCGAGGAGCCGATTAGATAGACGCCAGGCACCTTGATCGTTTGCTTGCCCTTGATCCCGTTGAGCTCAAGCGGGCGCATGATCGCGTGCGCACCGTCGACGGCCGCACGGGCAATGGCGTCGGGCATATCCATGACTTGTTTAATCAGGTCAAACCCGGTTTCACTCAGGCGCTCTTTCAGTTTTTCCGTATGGGCGTAGTACATCAGCTGCCAGGGCAATTGCGCGTAAAACCGCTTCTTGCGCTCCGCGGCCTTCGGCTGGGTATCTGCAAAGGCTTCTTTCAATATTTTCTGCTGATGCTCGCCCAACTTCAGGTTTCGTATCAGGTCTTTGATGTAACTCTGGTTCATCCCCTTGGGTATCGTCTTGGAATCAAGCGATACCACTTCAAAATCAGCCTGGTCCAGATCCTTGAAGTGGGTCAATGCAAACCCGGTCAAGGTGCTGGTGCTGGCCGCAGACCTTGAGCGTTCGTTGATCTGGATCTGGATCTTGTCCGGATCGAACTCGAATGAGTCTGCCTTGAGTTGTTTTTCGAGTTCATGATGTGCTGTGCGCGGCAGTGAACGTATGCCGGTGAGATAGTCCTGGTCGTCGGTGACGTTGTTGAGGTACTGCTGAAGCAGTTCGCCATGCAGTATCTGATCTTTGATGGACGCTTTGGCAAGCCAGGCCGGTAGTTTTTGCTGGGTGGTCAGGGATTGGGCAATGTCTGTTGCCCGTTGTAATCCCGTCATCGGTTGGCGTAGCGCCACCAGTTTCAGAAGACTCGCCTTTGTCGTCGGGGGAAGGTTCGTGGCCAGCGCCTTGGTGAGGCTCGCCTGGTCCAGCTGGACAGAGTGTTTTTGCACGTGATCGAGAAAATGCCCGTCTATCCGCTGCAGAGGCGCCATGGTGTAAGCCCGACCAGGCAACCGTTCGTTACGTTCAAGGTTCTCCAGAAAAATAGTGCGTTGAGCGTCGTCTTTGAGGCGCCGCTCGAGTTCGGTCAGCAATGTTGTCAAGGTTTTGAACGCTTCGAATCCCAATGCGGGCGTCCACAGGATCGCCGTGCCGGAATTCACCGGGTCCAGGCCTCCTCGTTCAGTCATCAAAAGACAACTGGCCAGTTTCACCGGGTCCGTAGCGTCGCCTGCCTTTAATGCCAGGGAAAATACGTCCGGAAAAAAACCGTTCAATGCAGCTCGCTGCAAGCGTACCGGGGTATCGAGCACGGTTTTGATGATCGCTTGTTCAGTCGTACCCAACGTGTGTGTGACGGCGCGCAGCTGCAGTTCACTGCGCAATGCAGTTGACAGGACGCGAGTGAAATCCGATTGCAGGTTCTCGATCGACGATTTGACGATGCTCTGCGCCTCGGCAATCGTGCGGGTTGTAGCGGGAATGGCCGGGTGGTTTTCACGGAGCTGGTCGAGCGCCTGCTCAACGGAGGAGAGTCGATTCAACTGCTCTTTAGCTGATTCGCCGCGCACGGTGGCAGGTTGTGCGCTCCAGCGCTGATCCAGGTGTGTGGTCCAGCGTCCTGCGGCATCGGCCGCCAGTAGTCGATCGTCGATCAGTCCCCGGACATCCAGGGCCTTGTCGAGCAATGCGTGGGGATCCTGCGTACCTTCACTTTCACGGTAACGGCTTAGCGCATGGGACAGGTTTTCCCTTTGTTTGCCAAGGATATCGGCCATCAATTGCTCAAACACCGCGCCGATGATCGGTTTGCCGATAATCACGCGCTCATCTTGCTCCATTGAAAGAAACGTGCCGCGTTCATCCAATGACATGTAATTGAGCAGCGTGTCTTCATGGCCTTCGCTTTTGGTCATCTCCAGCACGATTTTCCTGACAGCGGGCAGATCGCTCGTCGCCTCGATGCCTCTGGACTGGGTGTACAAAAAGCCCAAGGTGTCGCTGCTGCCTATCATCAAGGTCGAGGCCAGCTCCGCATAATGCTTAAAGCGTGCAGTGACACGTACTTTTTCGATACGAAGAGAATCGTCAGTGGCTGGTTGGAGGCTGACATTCATCAGTCGCAGGTATTCCTGCGTCGTCAAAGTACCTTGCTGACGCTGAAGTAGAAGTTTGAGGTGAAAGGTGTCGCACAAACTATCGGTAAAAAACTCTGAACGTGACTGCTCATTGCGCATGGATGTGTTCCAGAACGTCTCGAGCAGGCTTTGCAAGTGAGGCGTGAAGCTTTGCGCGATCTCTTTTATGGCGCTTTCCCATGCCTGGTTGTCTTTGTCGCTGCCGACGCCGTGCCCCGGATGGGAAAAGCTCCGGGAATCACCAGGCGGCCACTGGTTGGTCAGGTAGTACAGCAGAAGGGCATCGCTCAGTGAAAGCGAGGAAATCGTGTGTTGATAGTCGCTATTGTCGAAAGCAGAAACTGTATTGATGAGGCTCTTCAATCGAGTATGGCGCTGGTCCAGTTTTGGAAATGGCTTGCGCAAGGCATTATTGAGGGTCTCGTCCAGCATCGATTGCCATGTGGGAAACTGGAGCAGCTCACCCAGCATTGTCTTGATGTTCTGCGTCTGATTGCGTTCGAGGGTGAGCTCCTGGTCCTCGAACACCGCACCGTCGATTTGTTGCGTGGAAATGTCTGGCGTAGTGGCGTCGGGTAGTGCGCTGCGTTGTTCGATGGAGAGAAAACGCAGCAGCTCACGTTTTCCAGTGTCCTGCCCCAGCCACTCCTTGAGTGTGCTTTTGACCTCCTCCATGTCGGCGAATTTGATGAGGCCTTTCCACGGTGTATAGAGTATGACCTCTCCATCGTCGGGCCGGCTCATGGCAAAGGCGCCCGCCAGTGGAATGTCCGTCTTGCCTGTAACAGTCAAGAGCAAGCGGTCGACCTGCATGGGCTTGGCATCGGTATTACGGGCTTCATGGGTGGCTTTATAAACAGTATTCAGCCAGTTCAGGTCATCAATAGAGAAGTTCAGCGCTGTCTCGCGCTCGCCGGGCTGCTTGCCTTTGGATGCAAGTTCTGCCTCGTCGAAAAAATACGGAAGTGGGGTAGCTGTCATGGTGTTTCCTCGATGTGCTGCGATCAGTCGGTGATCGCAGGCCGTTGGATCGAGGACGTTACGAGCCGCCGAGCATCGAGGTGCGGTACATAATGCTTGATTCGCATAACCCGTCGAGACTTGACAGGACACTGGTAAAACAGCGCTTAATCGCCGACTGATTTTTGGTTGCTATGCCACCTCGCTTCACCCTGTTGCCCGTACTCAATAATAAAACTGGAGCTTCAGATGACCGCAACACCGGATATGGCCACACAAATCCTCGATTTCGAATCGCTCGTTGTATTGCTTGAAAAGATCTTCCTGCGTCACGGTACTTCGGCCGACGTCGCTCGCGTACTGGCGCTCAACTGCGCCGGCGCCGAGCGCGATGGCGCCCACAGCCATGGCGTGTTCCGCATTCCCGGTTATGTGTCGACGCTGCAGAGCGGCTGGGTCAATGGCCAGGCCGTGCCGGTGGTTGAGGATGTGGCCTCGGGTTTCGTCCGGGTCGACGCCGGCAATGGTTTCGCCCAGCCGGCCCTGGCAGCGGCACGTGCGTTGCTGGTGGAAAAAGCCCGTAGTGCCGGCATTGCGGTGCTGGCGATTCGTAACTCCCATCACTTCGCCGCCTTGTGGCCGGATGTCGAACCGTTCGCCTATGAGGGGCTGGTGGCGCTGAGTGTGGTCAACAGCATGACCTGCGTAGTGCCGCACGGTGCCGATCGTCCGCTGTTCGGGACCAACCCGATTGCCTTCGCCGCGCCGCGGGCCGATGGCGAGCCGATTGTCTTCGACCTGGCCACCAGCGCCATTGCCCATGGCGACGTACAGATCGCTGCCCGCAAGGGCGAACGCTTGCCCGCGGGCATGGGCGTGGACAGCCTCGGCCAGCCAACCCAGGATCCGAAGGCGATTCTGGAAGGTGGGGCATTGTTGCCGTTCGGTGGGCACAAGGGGTCGGCACTGTCGATGATGGTGGAGCTGTTGGCGGCGGCGCTGACCGGCGGCCATTTTTCCTTCGAGTTCGATTGGTCGAACCATCCGGGTGCCAGGACACCCTGGACCGGCCAATTGCTGATCGTCATCGACCCGAGCAAGGCGGCCGGGCAGAGTTTTGCCGAGCGCAGCCAGGAACTGGTGCGGCAGATGCATGGTGTGGGGCTCAAGCGTTTGCCGGGGGATCGACGCCACCAGCAACGGGCCAAGGCCAGTGCCAACGG
>DQGF01000385.1 GCA_003525045.1 Pseudomonas sp.
TTTGGTGAGCGCCGCAGATCCACTGGAGGAGGGGGCCTTGCCCGCGAAGAGGCCATTGCAATCGCCACCAAACTTAACCACTACCCGGCACATTCGGCCAAAGATCCGCCACCAGAAACAACCGCTCCGCTTCCTCCCAATCGCCATCGGCATTCTCGGTCAGCCGCACCAGCAACTGCGCCGGGGCCAGCGGCTCCAGGTCGCTCAGCCATGCCTCCAGCTGCTCAGTGGTCCAGGTCTGCTCCACGGGATAGTGCGCCGGTGCCAGCCAGGCGTGGCGGGGCAGGGGTTGCCAGCGGCCGAACGGACGCTGCACGACAAAGTCTGCCCAGTCCTTTTGATGCAACCAGCTGCCACGCAAATGCTGCGGATGTGCGCCTTCTGGTGGTGCGGACTGCCCCGGCCACGGATACAGCAAATAGCCGCCCAGCCATAAATGCGCAGTGAATTGCTGAATATCCAGCGCCGCCAGCACTTCACAGCTCTCCGGCCGGGCGGAAATAGGCAACTGGTGCTGGCAAAGGTGCGCCAGTTTGCGGTCCAGTCGATCGTGGCAGCCCGGGCCGAGCCACTGCGCGGTGTCATGTCCATCGCCGTTCTGCGGGCCGAGGTAGAGTTTGATGGCCAGTTCCAGGTGATGCACGCCGTCGCGATCGCGCAGCAGCATGTCCAGTTCACCCAAGGTGTGACCCTCGCGACGGATCGGCATATTGGCGGCAATCAGCTCGATACCCGGTGCGTGTCGCACGGCGTACTGCCACAGACGTTCGTAGTACAAACCCAGGCGCCGGGTTCGGGCCTGGGCCAGCCAGTGCAGCAAATCATAGCTGTCGCGATCGAGTTGCCGCAGCCAATGCTCCAGCCGTTCCGGCGCCCGTACCCAGTCACTGCCGGCCAGCGGATGCCGCTGCGGCCACGGGGTGTCGCCGAGCATCGGCGGCGCCAGGATGACCCACGCCAGGTCGCGCACTTCGGGGTGGCGCAACTGATGGGGTAGCTGGAGCAAATCTGGAAATAGGATCATCTTGCGAGCATAGCCTCAATCGTGAGTACACCGTTGTGGCTGAAAGGATTTTGTCTATCCCGCGCTTTCGCCCATAATCGTGTTTTTCGCCGTCCTCGCAGGAACCCCATGGAGCAATTTCGCAATATCGGCATCATCGGTCGCCTGGGCAGTTCGCAGGTGCTGGATACCGTCCGCCGACTGAAACGGTTTCTGCTCGATCGTCACCTGCACGTGATCCTCGAAGACACCATCGCCGAAGTCCTGCCGGGGCACGGCCTGCAAACCTCGTCGCGCAAGATGCTCGGCGAAGTCTGTGACATGGTGATTGTGGTCGGCGGTGACGGCAGCCTGTTGGGTGCCGCTCGTGCGTTGGCCCGCCACAATATCCCGGTGCTGGGCATCAACCGCGGCAGCCTGGGTTTCCTGACCGATATTCGCCCTGATGAACTGGAAGTGAAAGTCGCCGAAGTGCTTGACGGCCACTACCTGGTAGAAAACCGCTTCCTGCTGCAGGCCGAAGTCCGTCGCCATGCCGAGGCCATTGGTCAGGGCGATGCGCTGAACGACGTGGTGCTGCACCCCGGCAAATCGACGCGGATGATCGAGTTCGAGCTGTACATCGACGGCCAGTTCGTCTGCAGCCAGAAAGCCGACGGCCTGATCGTCGCGACGCCCACCGGTTCGACGGCCTACGCGCTGTCGGCGGGCGGGCCGATCATGCACCCCAAGCTCGACGCTATTGTGATTGTGCCGATGTACCCCCATACCTTGTCGGGCAGGCCGATCGTGGTCGATGGCAACAGTGAGCTGAAAATCGTCGTCTCCAAGGATATGCAGATCTACCCGCAAGTCTCCTGCGACGGGCAGAACCACTTCACCTGCGCGCCCGGCGACACCATTACCATCAGCAAGAAAGCGCAGAAGTTGCGGCTGATCCACCCGCTCGACCACAACTACTATGAAGTCTGCCGGACCAAGCTCGGTTGGGGCAGTCGATTGGGTGGTGGAGGCGACTGATGTTCGATCCCGCGCGAAGTTACGACCTGATCGGTGACGTGCACGGTTGCGCTCTGACCCTTGAGCACTTGCTCGGCCGGCTCGGTTATCAAAAACAAGCGGGTGTCTGGCGGCATTCATCGCGCATGGCGGTGTTCGTCGGCGACATCATCGACCGCGGCCCGCGGATTCGCGAGGCGCTGCACATCGTCCACGATATGGTCGAGGCCGGCCAGGCGCTGTGCATCATGGGCAACCATGAGTTCAACGCACTCGGCTGGAGCACCCCGGCGCTTCCCGGCAGTGGCAAGCAATTCGTCCGTGAACACACACCGCGCCATGCCCGTCTGCTCAACGAAACCCTGACCCAGTTCGAACACCATCCGGCTGACTGGCACGACTTTTTGCAATGGTTCTATGAACTGCCCTTGTACATCGACGCCGGACGCTTCCGGGTCGTGCATGCCTGCTGGGATGCCGGCCTGATCGAACCGCTGCGGGCGCTGTTCCCCAACGGTTGCGTCGATGAGCATTTCCTCCAGGCCTCGGCGGTGCCCGGCAGCTTTGCCTGCACCGTATTCGACCGCTTGCTGCGTGGCACCGACATGCGCTTGCCCCATGGGCTGACCATGACCAGCGGCGATGGCCTGACACGTTCATTCTTCCGCACCAAGTTCTGGGAAGACGATCCGCAAACCTACGGAGACATTGTGTTCCAGCCTGATGCATTGCCAGAACCCGTGGCGCAAACGCCATTGTCATCCACAGAGAAAAATACCTTGCTGCGCTATGGAGTCGATGAACCGTTGTTGTTCGTCGGCCATTACTGGCGCAGCGGCAAACCGACACCGATCCGTTCGAACCTGGCGTGCCTGGACTACAGCGCGGTGTTGTACGGCAAACTGGTTGCCTATCGCCTGGATCAGGAAACCCGTCTCGATCCGCATAAATTCGTCTGGGTCGATGTTGAACGGCCGGAGGTGCTGCAATGAGTGGGGTTGCCGTTTTACGTCTGCCCCTGACGGTGGATCTGAGTGGCTTCGTCAAGCTGCTGCAGCGCATGCAGGTGCCGCATCGGGTCAGTGAAGAGGCGGGCGAGCAAGTGCTGTGGGTGCCGGCGAACATCAGTGAAGACGTGCGTTCGTTGTACGAACGTTTTCCGGCGGGTGATCCCGATCAACAGCTCGACATCCCCGTGGCGCCGCGCATCAGTCGCCCCGGATTTGTCGAGCAATTGCGCTACGCCAAGGCGACTGCGCTGGTGCTGGTGCTGAGCCTGCTCGTCGGCGCGGTGACGCTGCTGGGCGAAAACTTCGACACGATGCGCTGGCTGACCTTTCTCGATTTCCGCATCGTCGGCGAATATATCCATTTCGTACCGTTGGCCGACAGCCTGGCGGCGGGGCAGTGGTGGCGCCTGGTGACGCCGATGCTGATCCACTTCGGCATCCTGCACCTGGCCATGAACGGCATGTGGTATTGGGAGCTGGGGCGGCGCATCGAGTCGCGACAGGGCAGTATCAACCTGATCGGCCTAACCTTGCTGTTCAGCCTGGTGTCCAACTATACCCAGTTCATTTTCAGCGGCCCGAGCCTGTTTGGCGGGTTGTCCGGGGTGTTGTATGGCCTGCTGGGGCATTGCTGGATTTTCCAGATGCTGTCGCCGAACCCGGCCTATCGCCTGCCACGTGGCGTGCTGGTCATGATGCTGGTGTGGCTGCTGCTCTGCCTGTCCGGGCTGGTCTCGATGATCGGCTTCGGTGAAATCGCCAACGCGGCTCACGTCAGCGGGTTACTCATCGGATGCTTCACCGGCCTGTTGGGTGGTTTGTACAACCGCCGTAAACTGGCCGTCTAAATTAGTTCAGTATTGAAGAGCGCGGAGACCTTGATGTCCTCTTTCAACAAAATGATCAACAACATCACCCCCGATATCTACCAGAGCCTGAAACTGGCGGTGGAAATCGGCAAATGGTCCGACGGTGGCAAGCTCACCGCCGAACAACGGGAGCTGTCGCTGCAAGCGATGATCGCCTGGGAAGTCCAGAACCTGCCCGAAGAAGAGCGCACCGGTTATATGGGCCCGCAGGAATGCAGCTCCAAGTCGATCACCGTCCCCAATATTCTGTTCAAATCGGATGCCGTCCATTGATTGAGATTGGCCGCGGTGCAATCAGCAAAATGTCGGCGCGCCTTGACGGGCCGAACGTGCAATACGCGTTTCGCCTGGACGACGTCGAGGTACCGGTCAATCCATTGATCGGCACCACGGTGCGCCTGGAATACCTGGGGGCGATCTTTTGTTCCCACTGTGGACGCAAGACCAAAACCAGTTTCAGCCAGGGTTACTGCTACCCGTGCATGACCAAACTGGCGCAATGCGACCTCTGCATCATGAGCCCGGAGCGTTGTCACTACGACGCCGGCACCTGTCGTGAGCCGGCGTGGGGCGAGCAGTTCTGCATGACCGATCACGTCGTGTACCTGTCCAACTCGTCGGGGGTGAAGGTCGGCATTACCCGTGCCACCCAGCTGCCGACTCGCTGGATCGATCAGGGCGCCAGTCAGGCCTTGCCGATCATGCGCGTTGCAACCCGCCAGCAGTCGGGTTTCGTCGAGGACCTGTTCCGCAGCCAGGTGGCGGACAAGACCAACTGGCGTGCTTTACTCAAAGGCGATGCGATTTCGGTGGACCTGGCTCAGGTTCGCGATCAGCTGTTTGAAAGCTGTGCCGAAGGCCTGCAAGGTTTGCAGGAACGATTCGGCCTGCAGGCAATCCAGACGATTGCCGATGTCGAACCGCTCGAAATCCGCTATCCGATCGAGCAATACCCGGCGAAGATTGTCAGCTTCAACCTGGACAAGAACCCGATTGCCGAAGGCACGCTGCTGGGAATCAAGGGGCAATACCTGATTTTCGACACCGGCGTGATCAATATTCGTAAGTACACGGCCTATCAGCTCGCCGTGCATCAGTAAGGACTCCAGCATGCGCACCGAACAACCGAAGATGATCTACCTGAAGGACTATCAGGCCCCCGAGTACCTGATCGACGAGACGCACCTGACCTTCGAGTTGTTCGAGGACCACAGCCTGGTCCATGCGCAACTGGTGATGCGCCGTAATCCTGAACGTGGTCCGGGCCTGCCACCGCTGGTGCTGGACGGCCAGCAGCTTGAATTGCTGTCGGTCACCCTGGCCGATCGCGAGCTGAGCGTCGCAGACTACCAGCTGACCGAGAATCATCTGACCCTGCAGCCGGCCAGTACCACGTTCACGGTCGATACCAGCGTCAGGATCCACCCGGAAACCAACACCGCGCTGGAAGGCCTGTACAAGTCTGGCACGATGTTCTGCACCCAGTGCGAGGCCGAAGGCTTCCGCAAGATCACCTACTACCTCGACCGTCCGGACGTGATGAGCACGTTCACCACCACGGTCGTCGCCGAGCAGCACAGCTATCCGGTGCTGCTGTCCAACGGCAACCCGATTGCCAGCGGTCCCGGCGAAGACGGCCGGCACTGGGCGACCTGGGAAGATCCGTTCAAGAAACCGGCGTACCTGTTCGCGTTGGTGGCCGGTGATTTGTGGTGCGTCGAAGACACCTTCACCACCATGACCGAGCGTTCCGTGGCGCTGCGCATCTATGTCGAGCCGGAAAACATCGACAAGTGCCAGCACGCCATGAACAGCCTGAAGAAGTCCATGCGCTGGGACGAAGAGGTCTACGGTCGCGAGTACGATCTGGACATCTTCATGATCGTCGCCGTGAACGACTTCAACATGGGCGCCATGGAAAACAAGGGCCTCAACATCTTCAACTCCAGCGCCGTGCTGGCCCGCGCCGAAACCGCGACCGATGCTGCGCACCAGCGGGTCGAGGCGATCGTTGCGCACGAGTACTTCCATAACTGGTCGGGCAACCGCGTGACCTGCCGCGACTGGTTCCAGTTGTCGCTGAAGGAAGGCTTTACCGTATTCCGCGATTCCGGCTTCTCCGCCGACATGAACTCGGCGACAGTCAAGCGCATCCAGGACGTGGCTTACCTGCGCACCCACCAGTTCGCCGAAGACGCAGGTCCTATGGCTCACGCTGTGCGCCCGGACAGTTTCATCGAGATCTCCAACTTTTACACCCTGACCGTGTACGAAAAGGGTTCGGAAGTGGTCGGCATGATCCACACCTTGCTGGGTGCCGCAGGCTTTCGTAAAGGCAGCGACCTGTACTTCGAACGCCACGATGGCCAGGCAGTGACCTGCGACGATTTCATCAAGGCCATGGAAGATGCCAACGGTGTCGACCTGACCCAGTTCAAACGCTGGTACAGCCAGGCCGGCACACCGCGGTTGGCGGTGAGCGAGTCTTACGACGCGGCAGCGAAAACCTACAGCCTGACCTTCCGCCAGAGCTGCCCGGAAACCCCGGACAAGGTTGAAAAACTGCCGTTCGTGATTCCAGTCGAATTGGGTTTGCTGGACAGCAAGGGCGGTGAGATCGCCCTGCGTCTTTCGGATGAAGCCGCCGCTCAAGGCACTTCGCGGGTTATTTCGGTGACCGAAGCCGAGCAGACCTTCACCTTTGTCGACATCGCCGAAAAACCACTGCCTTCGCTGCTGCGCGGCTTCTCGGCGCCGGTGAAGCTGAGTTTCCCGTACGACCGCGATCAGCTTATGTTTTTGATGCAGCACGACAGCGACGGCTTCAATCGCTGGGATGCCGGTCAGCAATTGTCGGTTCAGGTATTGCAAGAGCTGATTGCCGCTCATCAGAAGGGCGAGACGCTGGTACTCGATCAGCGCATGATTGCTGCCTTGCGCACGGTGCTGTCGGACGAGACGCTGGATCAGGCCATGGTTGCCGAAATGCTCTCGCTGCCGGGCGAAGCGTACCTGACCGAGATCAGTGAAGTGGCTGACGTTGACGCCATCCACATCGCTCGCGAGTTTGCTCGTAAACAATTGGCGGAAGGTTTGTTCGAGGCCTTGTGGCTGCGTTATCAGGCTAATCGCGATCTCTCGAAGAAGACCCCCTATGTGGCCGAGGCCGAGCACTTCGCTCGTCGCGCGTTGCAGAACATTGCGCTGTCGTACCTGATGCTCAGCGGCAAGCCGCAAGTGTTGGCGACGACGCTGGAGCAGTTCGAGACCAGCGACAACATGACCGAGCGCCTGACGGCGTTGGCGGTGCTGGTGAATTCGCCGTTCGAGGAGCAGAAGGCTACGGCCCTGGCGAGTTTTGCCGAGCACTTCAAGGACAATCCGCTGGTCATGGATCAGTGGTTCAGCGTTCAGGCCGGCAGCACGTTACCGGGTGGTCTGGAGCGGGTTCGTCAGTTGATGCAGCATCCTGCGTTCAACATCAAGAACCCGAACAAGGTGCGGGCACTGGTCGGCGCGTTTGCCGGACAGAACCTGATCAACTTCCATGCGGCGGACGGTTCCGGGTATCGGTTCCTGACGGATCTGGTGATTGAGTTGGACGGGTTTAACCCGCAGATCGCCTCTCGGCAATTGGCCCCGTTGACTCGCTGGCGCAAATATGACGATGCGCGTCAGGCGTTGATGAAAGGGGAGCTGGAGCGGATTCGTGCTTCGGGTCAGCTGTCCAGCGATGTGTTTGAAGTGGTCAGCAAGAGCCTGGCGTAGGAGCGAGGCTTGCTCGCGAAGATGGCCTGACAGCCGACCTGTTCTCGCGGATATGCCCGGAACCATTGTGGGAGCGGGCTTGCTCGCGAAGGCGGATTG
>DQGF01000105.1 GCA_003525045.1 Pseudomonas sp.
CGCCCCCACAGGTTTTTGCACTGATCCGAGTGTCAGGGCGCCGCCGGCAACAGAAACCGCGCAATCACCGGCAAGTGATCAGATATGCGCAACGTATCATCCTGCCTCACCATCGCCTCGACCCGCTTGATCCGCGGGCTGTAGAACATGTAATCGACCGTCCGGTCCGGGCCGTTCAAGCCCGGATCATTCGGATAATGGGTCAGCCAGCGCGCCCGGTCGATGCCGCTGGCTTCGTTGTTGGTCGGGATCATCGGGTACTTGTCCCACAGCACATGCAGCGCGCTGTCGGCGGAGTAGGCCGTGCGATGCTCGTCGGGCAGGCGTCGATATTGCCCCAGCGGCAACAGATCGAAGTCGCCGCCGATCAGCCACGGCGTGCCACGGCTTTCGAGCTTGTCGAGGACTTTGGCCACGGCGCTCACCTGGGCTTGCAGGGTATCGTCGGGCGGGACGACGCGGTCCAGATGGGTGTTGAGCACCGCGATCTGACCGCCGTCACCCAACGGCAGATAGGTGACCAACAAGGCATTTTTCGGCTTGAACTGACGGCTAATCAGGTCGGCCGGCACCAGCGGTAACTGCAGGCGTTCGGCGTGTCCGATCCGGTAGCGGCTAAATGTTGCCAGTTGCCGGCCGACGCTGCCGAAGATGTGCGGTTCAGGTACGAAGTCGGCTTTCCAGTCGAAGGCGTGGGCGCTGCACGGATACAGGTCCGCGAGCCGTTCCTGGAGCAGTTTGAGCTGGTTCTGGTAGTCGGTGGCCTTGGCGCCGTCATCGAGTTCCTGCAGCAGCACGATGTCCGGTTGTTCGTCACGGATGACACGCGCCACTTCATCAAGGCTGAAGGCCATGTCTTCGGCGGTGGGACTTTCGTCGTTGCCGCCGGCCAGGTCATTCCAGAATACATAGCGCTTGCCTGCCAGATACTGGACGTTCCAGGTCATTACCTTCAACGCCTGGCCGGGGACCAGGATGGGTGCCTGGGCGCTGCAACTGACCGGCAGCGCTTCCCTGACTTCGGGGCGCCAGGTCAGGCTGTAGATTAGTACGCCAAGAAGACCGGCGATCAGCAGGCCCAGCAGGGTGTAGCGCTGTAGTCGGGTCATGGCTCGGCTTATCGCGTTACAAAAGTTACCCCGAGCATAGCCGAGACCTGCGCCGAAGCCCACGGGGAGAGCGGTCAGAGCGGCCCGTCAACTTTTTCCGGAACATCGCTGATCAGCATGAACAAGCGAAACAGCACCACACTGGTGAACAGTTGCAGGAAGCTGTGAGCGCTGTCGATCAACAGCGAAATCACCGGGTTCTGCGGTTGCGGATACACCTGCAGGGTCACGCCCTTGAGCACCCACAACGGGCCCATCACACACAGAATGCACACCAGAATGCGCAGGAAATGGCCACGGGTCAGGCGCAGGCTTTCTTTCATCGCCGCCAGTGGCGCCATGCCGCGCAGTACCAACAGGTACTCGCCGAAAGCCAGGGTCACCATCAGCCAGATGCCTGGCAGGAAATACAGCGACAGGCCGATCAGGATCAGCAGGGTATTAAGGGCGGTGAGCAGGGCGAAGCGCGGCCATAACGTCGCGGACATCGCCAGCAGGTCACGGTTGCGCGGGGACTCGCCACGGCTACGGGCATCGAGAAACAGGATCAGCGCGGCGGTGTACAGCGGATAAACCAACAGACCGACCATCACACTGATACCCGGGAAGCTGTCCGGCTCGGTGGAGTGGTCGACCACTTGTTGCAACAGGGCTTCGAAGATCACCAAGGGCAGGCACAGCCGCACGATCTGGCCCAGATTGCGCTTGAAGAAATACAGAGAGTCACGCAGTACATCGAACGAATTCATCAGTCGGTATCGCAGGTTGAAAGCAGTGGCCCACTTTAACCGATCAAGCGCTTTGGGGCGCAAACGTAAACGTTCGGTAAAGGTCATTGAAACATCCTGCATCAGCCTCCATTACGGAAGGGCACCTTTTCCGTAGTGGATAAGGGCGACGATATTCCCGGCAATCTACGAGGTCGCCATGAACAGCGAAGAACAAACCCTGATCGATGGACTGTTTTCCCGGCTGCAACAGGCCGAAACGGACTCAGCCCCGCGCGACGCCCAGGCCGAGGCGCGGATCAAGGAGCACCTGACTCGCCAGCCAGCGGCAGGTTATTTCATGACCCAGGCGATTCTGGTGCAAGAGGCAGCGCTCAAGAGCCTCGATGAACAAAACAAACAACTTGCCCAGCAAGTCCGGCAGTTGCAGGCCGAACTGCAACAGGCCAAAACTCAGACGGCGGCGCCGGCACCGAGCAGCGGTGGCTTCTTGTCGAGCATCTTCGGTGGCGGCTCCCGTGAGCCGCAGCCAGCGCCCAGTCAAAACGCGCCGGTGTCGAGTGGTGGCGGCTGGCGTGAACCGGCACGGCCGTCGTTCAATTCGCAACCGCCACAGCAAAACGTCGGCGCTACACCGCCTCAGCAGAACTACGCCGGGCAACAACCTGCCGGCGGCGGTTTCCTTGGTGGTGCACTGAAAACGGCCGCCGGGGTCGCTGGTGGCGTGATGTTGGCACAGGGCATCAGCAGTCTGTTCCAGCACAATCAGCAGCCGGAAGTGGTTGAAGTCATCAAGGAAGAGCCGGCTCAGGTCAACGATCAGAGCGACGGTGGCAATGGCTGGGGCGACGAGCAACGGGTCGCTGACAACTCAAATGATCAGGGCGGATTCACCGACGCTGATTACAGCGATGACAGCTCATCGTTCTTCGGCGGCGACGACGATTCCTTCGTCTGACACGCCTGTGGCGAGGGAGCTTGCTCCCGCTGGACTGCGTAGCAGGCCCCTTAGGTTCAAAAGTAAGGGGGGCGCTTCGCGCTGGAGCGCCAGCCCGGCCCAGCGGGAGCAAGCTCTCCCTCGCCACATGGCCGATTATTCGCGGAACAATCCTTCAGGCTGGCATACTGGGCAACTTTTCGGGCTTGACGCCCGATCCTGTCCGCGCGCCAGCGCTCCAATGAGGATGCACGGTGAAAAAAATCGCAGTATTCGCCGATGTCCAGAACCTCTATTACACCGTGCGTCAGGCCTATGGTTGCCATTTCAACTATGCCGCTCTGTGGGCTGACATCAGTAAACAGGGTGAAATCGTCGAGGCCTATGCCTACGCGATTGATCGCGGCGACAGCAAGCAGCAGCAGTTCCAGCAGATCCTGCGCAACCTCGGTTTCACCGTGAAGCTCAAGCCCTACATCCAGCGCAGCGACGGCTCGGCCAAGGGCGATTGGGACGTTGGCATCACCCTTGACATCATGGACGCCGCCGATCATGTCGACGAGGTGGTGCTGGCCTCCGGTGACGGTGATTTTGACATGCTGCTGGAGCGCATCATCGCCAAGCACGGGGTGCAGGCGGTGGCCTACGGCGTGCCGGGGCTTACGGCCAACTCGCTGATCCGCGCCGCTAGCCGCTACGTGCCGATCGAAGGCGCGTTGTTGCTCAAGAATTGATTTTTACGGAGTTGAAACAGGTTTGGAACGCATAGCAGTCATCGACTTTGAAACCACCGGGATCTCCCCGAGCAGCAGCTGCCGGGCCACGGAAATCGCCGTGGTGATTCTTGAACAGGGGCGCATCGTCGAGCGTTACCAGAGCCTGATGAATGCCGGCGTGCGCGTGCCGGCCTTCATCGAACAACTCACCGGGATCAGCAATGCCATGTTGCGCACCGCGCCATCGGCTGAGCAGGTGATGAATGAGGTCAACGAGTTCGTCGGCATCACGCCATTGCTGGCGCACAACGCCGCGTTCGACCAGAAGTTCTGGGACTTTGAACTGGGGCGGATCAAGCGCACGCGCCTGCAGAACTTTGCCTGCTCGCTGCTACTCGCCCGTCGCCTGATGCCTGCGGCACCGAATCACAAACTCGGCACCCTCACCACCTTCGCCAAACTGCCCCACACCGGCCAAGCTCACCGGGCCATGGCCGATGCGGAAATGGCAGCCAACCTGACAGCGCACCTGGCCCAGGAACTGCGGCAGAAGCACGGGTTGCGCGAGTTGTCCCATGATCTGCTGGTCAGCTTGCAGAAAGTGCCGGCGGCGAAGATCAACGAGCATCTCAAGCGCCATCGCGGGTTCTGACAGAAACACCGGTGAACCCCTGTGGGAGCGAGCCTGTTCGCGAAAGCGGAATGTCAGTCGACATCAATGTTGAATGGTAAATCGCTTTCGCGAGCAGGCTCCCTCCCAC
>DQGF01000499.1 GCA_003525045.1 Pseudomonas sp.
TGCCGCGTGCCAGCGCCGAACAACTGTTCCGCGCCTACAAAGTCTCCAAGCGTCTGGACGATGACATTTCCGCAGTCTGCGCCGCGTTCAATCTGCGCATCGACAGCGGCGTGATTGCCGACGCCCGCGTGGCTTTTGGCGGCATGGCGGCCATCCCGAAACGCGCCAAGAACTGTGAAGCTGTGTTGCTTGGCGCCACGTGGAACAACGATACCGTCGAACGTGCCTGCGCCGCGCTGGCCGAAGACTTCACGCCGCTCTCGGACTTCCGCGCCAGTAAGGAATATCGCCTGCTCAGCGCGCAAAACCTGCTGCGTAAATACTTCATCGAACTGCAAACACCGCACATCGAGACTCGGGTGACCGCTTATGTCTAATCATCACGCCGTAGAGAAGACCCAGGCCGAACTGGCTGAACTGTTCGCCAAGGACCTGACCACCGGTGTCGGCCGCAGCGTCAAGCATGACAGCGCTGCCAAGCACGTGTCCGGCGAGGCGCAGTACATCGATGATCGGCTGGAATTCCCCAATCAGCTGCACGTTTACGCACGCCTGTCGGACCGCGCCCACGCGAAAATCATCAGCATCGACACCCAGCCTTGCTACGCCTTTGAAGGCGTACGCATCGCCATTACCCATGAAGACGTGCCGGGCCTGAAAGACATCGGCCCGTTGTTGCCGGGCGATCCGCTGCTGGCCATCGATGACGTGCAATTCGTCGGTCAACCGGTGCTCGCGGTCGCTGCCAAAGACCTGGAAACCGCGCGTAAAGCGGCGATGGCCGCGATCATCGAATACGAAGATCTCGAACCTGTACTGGACGTGGTCGAAGCCCTGCGCAAGCGTCATTTCGTACTCGACAGCCACACTCACCAACGCGGCGATTCGGCCAATGCTTTGGCGACGGCTGAACATCGCATCCAGGGCACACTGCACATCGGCGGCCAGGAACACTTCTACCTCGAAACCCAGATTTCATCGGTGATGCCGACCGAAGACGGCGGGATGATCGTCTACTGCTCGACCCAGAACCCCACCGAAGTGCAGAAACTGGTGGCCGAGGTGCTAAACGTATCGATGAACAAGATCGTCGTCGACATGCGCCGCATGGGCGGCGGTTTCGGCGGCAAGGAAACCCAGGCCGCGAGCCCCGCGTGCCTGTGCGCGGTGATCGCGCACCTCACCGGCCAGCCGACCAAGATGCGCCTGCCGCGGGTCGAAGACATGCTGATGACCGGCAAGCGCCACCCGTTCTACGTCGAGTATGACGTCGGCTTCGACAGCACCGGTCGCCTGCACGGCATCGCCCTGGAACTGGCTGGCAACTGTGGCTGTTCGCCGGACCTGTCGGCGTCGATTGTCGACCGGGCGATGTTCCACTCCGACAACTCGTACTACCTGGGCGACGCGACCATCAACGGTCATCGCTGCAAGACCAACACCGCGTCGAACACCGCTTACCGTGGTTTCGGTGGCCCACAAGGCATGGTCGCCATCGAAGAAGTGATGGACGCGATTGCCCGGCATCTGGCCCTCGATCCGTTGGCGGTGCGCAAGGCCAACTATTACGGCAAGACCGAGCGCAACGTCACCCATTACTACCAGACCGTCGAGCACAACATGCTCGAGGAAATGACCGCCGAGCTGGAAGAGAGCAGCCAGTACGCCGAGCGCCGCGAAGCGATCCGTCGCTACAACGCCAACAGCCCGATCCTGAAAAAAGGCCTGGCGCTGACCCCGGTGAAATTCGGCATTTCCTTCACCGCCAGCTTCCTCAACCAGGCGGGTGCGCTGATCCACGTCTATACCGACGGCAGCATCCACCTCAACCACGGTGGCACGGAGATGGGCCAGGGTCTGAACACCAAGGTTGCGCAGGTTGTGGCTGAAGTGTTCCAGGTTGAAATGGACCGCGTGCAGATCACCGCCACCAACACCGACAAGGTGCCGAACACCTCGCCGACCGCGGCTTCCAGCGGCGCCGACCTGAACGGTAAAGCGGCGCAGAACGCCGCGCAAATCATCAAGAAGCGCCTGGTTGAATTCACTGCGCGGCAGTACAAGGTCAGCGAAGAAGACGTGGAATTCCACAACGGTCACGTGCGGGTTCGCGATCACATCCTGACCTTCGAATCGCTGATCCAGCAGGCGTATTTTGCCCAGGTGTCGCTGTCGAGCACCGGCTTTTACAAGACCCCGAAAATCTACTACGACCGCAGCCAGGCCCGCGGTCGTCCGTTCTACTACTTCGCCTTCGGCGCGGCCTGTTGCGAGGTGATCGTCGACACCCTGACCGGCGAGTACAAGATGCTGCGTACCGACATTCTTCACGACGTCGGCGCGTCCTTGAACCCGGCGATCGACATCGGTCAGGTCGAGGGCGGTTTCATTCAGGGCATGGGCTGGCTGACCATGGAAGAGCTTGTCTGGAACAACAAGGGCAAGCTGATGACCAACGGCCCGGCCAGCTACAAGATTCCGGCCGTGGCGGACATGCCGCTGGACCTGCGGGTGAAGCTGGTGGAAAACCGCAAGAACCCGGAAGACACGGTGTTCCATTCCAAGGCAGTGGGTGAGCCGCCGTTCATGCTTGGCATTGCGGCCTGGTGTGCGATCAAGGATGCCGTGGCGAGTTTGGGCGACTACAGGCATCAACCGAAAATCGATGCACCGGCGACTCCGGAGCGGGTGTTGTGGGGGTGTGAGCAGATGCGGCAGTTGAAGATGGCGAAGGCTATCGAAGTTGAGCCGGAGTTGGCTTCGCTTTAGACCGAGGTGCGGCCTTCGCGGGCAAGCC
>DQGF01000211.1:0-3143 GCA_003525045.1 Pseudomonas sp.
CCCTGTAGGAGCGAGGCTTGCCCGCGATGAGGCCCTCACATCCAACACATCTTCAAACCCCTTTGAAAACACCCGGCCGCTTCTCGACCATCGACCGCACCCCCTCCCTGGCATCCTCACTGGCCAGCAATTTCTTCACCAGCGCCGGCAATCCCTGGGCCGCCGCTGTTTCTCCTTCGTAACGCGCCTGCCGGGCCGACATCAACGTCGCCTGAACCCCAAGCGGTGCCTGCCGGGCAATCCGCTCAGCCAGCTCCAGCGCTCGCGGTAGCAAATCCTCACTGGCCATGACTTCCTGTACCAGCCCGAGATGCAAGGCCTCATGGGCATCGAATTCATCGCCAGTCAGCAGCCACCGCATGGCATTGCCCCAGCCCGCGACTTGGTGCAGGCGCAACGTGGCGCCGCCGAACGGAAAAATCCCGCGCTGAACTTCTTTCTGGGCGAATCGGGTGTTGCTCGCGCACAGGTTGATGTCGGCGGCCAGCATCAGCTCGATACCGATGGTCAAGCAATAGCCTTGCGCGGCGACGATTACCGGTTTGCTTACCCTGGGCCCGGCAAACACGCCCCATGGGTCACAACCGCCGGGCGGTGCCTGCCAGCCTTCGGCCAGGGCCGCGCTGGCATTGATCAGATCGAGCCCGGCGGTGAAATGCTCACCATGGCCGAACACCACCGCCACCCGGGCCTCTCTGTCGGCCTCGAATTCGCCGTAGGCCAGGCTGAGTTCATTGAGCAAGTCGAGATCGAAGGCGTTGCGCTTGGCTACCCGATCCAGGCCGATCAACAGGACATGACCGTGTCGTTGACGGGTTACACGACTGGAGCCTGGCTGATTCATGGAGCATTTCCTCGGGCGGGAAGGGGGTGTCAGACCGCAGGTTTGCGGTGCATGGGTGAACCGTTTTAGCGCGATCGCCAGCAGGGCCGGGGCCTTTGAAAAATAGACCGTTGCACGATTATCCGCAAAGCCTGTGACACAACGGTGTATCCGTCAGTTTTCCGACAAATAATGCTCCCTTTTTGGCCGATTTCCGGTATAGTGCGCGCCGGCCTTTAAGCGGGCCGCGTTTAGGTAGCGCAATTCCCCGAAGTCAGCTTCGGCTGCATGTCCGCACAGCGGACTCTCCCTTGACGAATCTTTTTCATTCATTCGTTTTCGCAAATCCCCGCCGACAAAGCAGCCAGGGCGACTCTTGAGTCTTACACGGCATGCGCAGCTTTGGAGCATGGGTCTTTGCGGATGCACTTAGAGGCAGACCCATGACCCAGGAAACCGGCGGCTTCGCCGCTTTTAATCTTAATCCGAATATTCTTGCAGCCGTCATCGCGACTGGCTACGAAGAGCCTTCGGCTATTCAGCAGCAATCGATCCCGATCATCATGGCCGGCCACGACATGATTGGCCAGGCGCAAACCGGTACGGGTAAAACCGCTGCGTTCGCCCTGCCGATCCTGCATCGCATCGATCCTGCCAAGCGCGAGCCGCAAGCCCTGATCCTGGCGCCAACCCGTGAGTTGGCGCTGCAAGTAGCAACCGCTTTCGAAACCTACGCCAAGCAAATGCCGGGCGTTACCGTTGTGGCCGTTTACGGCGGCGCCCCTATGGGTCCACAACTGAAAGCAATCCGTAATGGCGCGCAGATCGTTGTCGCCACGCCGGGCCGTCTGTGCGACCACCTGCGTCGTGACGAAAAAGTGCTGTCGACCGTGAACCACCTGGTTCTCGACGAAGCGGACGAAATGCTCAAACTGGGTTTCATGGACGACCTCGAAGTCATCTTCAAGGCTCTGCCACCAACCCGTCAGACCGTATTGTTCTCGGCCACCCTGCCGCAGTCGATCCGTGCCATTGCCGAGCGCCATCTGCGCGATCCGCAACACGTGAAGATCCAGACCAAGACTCAGACCGTTACCGCGATCGAACAGGCTCACCTGTTGGTTCACGCTGACCAGAAGACCTCGGCTGTATTGAGCCTGTTGGAAGTTGAAGACTTCGATGCCCTGATCATGTTCGTGCGCACCAAGCAAGCGACCCTGGACCTGGCCAGTGCACTGGAAGCCAAAGGCTACAAAGCCGCTGCGCTGAACGGTGACATTGCTCAGAACCAACGTGAGCGCGTGATCGAATCCCTCAAGGATGGCCGTCTGGACATCGTTGTGGCGACCGACGTTGCTGCTCGTGGTCTGGACGTTCCGCGTATCACTCACGTGTTCAACGTTGACATGCCGTACGATCCGGAATCCTACGTTCACCGTATCGGCCGTACCGGCCGTGCCGGTCGCGAAGGTCGTGCACTGCTGCTGGTGACTCCACGTGAGCGCCGCATGCTGCAAGTGATCGAGCGTGTCACCGGTCAGAAAGTGGCCGAAGTTCGCCTGCCGGACGCTCAGGCTGTTCTCGATGCCCGCATCAAGAAACTGACCAACAGCCTGTCGCCGCTGGTGGCTGATGCCGAATCGACTCACGGTGATCTGCTGGATCGCCTGACTGCCGACATCGGTTGCACCCCGCGCGCCCTGGCCGCTGCTCTGCTGCGCAAGGCAACCAACGCTCAGGCGCTGACCCTGGCTGCAATCGAGAAAGAACGTCCACTGGTGCCGAACAACGCACCGCGTGGCGATCGTCCAGAGCGTACCGGTGATCGTCCGGACCGTGGTGATCGTGAGCGTCGTGCTCCGGTTCCATTGGCCGAAGGTCGTGCTCGTTGCCGTACCGCGCTGGGTGCGCGTGATGGTATCGCTGCCAAGAACCTGCTGGGCGCCATCCTGAATGAAGGCGGTTTGGCTCGTGAAGCCATCGGTCGCATCCAGGTGCGTGACAGCTTCAGCCTCGTCGAGCTGCCGGAAGATGGTCTGGAGAAACTCCTGACCAAGCTGAAGGACACTCGCGTTGCTGGCAAGCAGTTGAAGCTGCGTCGCTATCGCGAAGATTGATCCGCTCTCGGGCTGATTGATCGAACATAAAAAATCCCCGACTGGTTCGGGGATTTTTTTGTCTGTGCTTTGGTTCAACTTTGGGTCGACGTCCCCTGTAGGAGCGAGCTTGCTCGCGAAAAACGGCAAGGCACCGCGTTTATTCAGGTCGCAAGCTTAATCGTTGACGTCCATCGGCGGAACGCCGCCCGGAGCAAGCTCGC
>DQGF01000211.1:3437-6086 GCA_003525045.1 Pseudomonas sp.
CCGCCCGGAGCAAGCTCGCTCCTACAATGGATGGGTTATTCTGTTGCTTGTCCGCCACCCGCCGTAACAACTTGCACGGTCATGCGCGGCATTGCCAGGTCGAGCCCGGCTTCGTCCAGATGGCGCTTGAGTGACAGGTTGAATGCGCGGGACACTTCCCACTGCTTGATCGGCGCGGTTTTGAACCGGGCGCGCAGGATCGCGTTGCCCGACTCGAAACTCTCGACGCCCTGGATCTCCAGTGGCGACCAGATATTGCGCCGTTGCAGCGGATCGGTGCGCATCTTCTGCCCGACTTCGCGCATCAGTTTGATCGCGTTATCGATGTCCATGTTCGAGGGCACTGCCACCCGGAAGATCGCGTAGCCGAATTCCCGGGAATAGTTCTTGATGCTTTTGATTTCGCTGAACGGGATGGTGTGGACGATGCCGTCGATATCTCGCAGGCGCACGGTACGAATCGTCAGCCCTTCGACAGTGCCCAGGTGACCGCCGACGTCCACGTAGTCGTCGATGGCCAGGGAATCTTCGATGATAATGAACAGTCCGGTGATCAGGTCGGCGACCAGTGACTGCGCACCGAAACCGATGGCCAGACCGATCACGCCGGCACCGGCCAGTAATGGCGTGACGTTCATGCCCATGTTCGCCAGGGCGACGATCAGCGCGATGATGAAAATCGCCACGAACAGTACGTTGCGGATCAACGGCATCATCGTCTGCGCGCGGGCATTCGCCAGGCCTTTGCGCGAGCGGGTGAGGGCGTGGTGCACGGCGGTGTCGCTGAGAATCCAGATCAGCCAGGCAAAAATCAGCGTGCCGCCGAGGCTGAACAGTTTGACGCTGATTTCATGGCCTTCGCCCTCGGTGAACGCGATCAGCGACATGTCCCAGACCCGCAGGCCGAGTTCGATGAACGTCAGCCATACCAGCAAATGAGCGAGGGTGTAGAAGAAGCTTTTCAGACGATCCGAGTACAGCGCATGGCGCTTCACGCTGTGTTGGGGTTTGAGTGAATGGCGCCGCACCAGTCCGTTGATGACCATGCACAACACCATCAGCACGGTGCAGATCAGCGCCTGGCGTAGCGCGGTGCTGGTATCGCCGGCCGACACAAAGGTGGCGAACAACGAGATGGCCACCAGCACCAGCGCCGGCACGTACCAGAAGGTGCCGAGGATTTCGATGGTGTCGCTGAGGGCGCGCCGGGTCAGGCGTCGGGACAGCGGCTGGTTGCGGATCAAATGGGCAATCGGGCGGCGGAACCGCAGAATGAAAAATCCCGTGG
The DNA here is from genome assembly GCA_003525045.1 of Pseudomonas sp. Taxonomy (GTDB): domain Bacteria; phylum Pseudomonadota; class Gammaproteobacteria; order Pseudomonadales; family Pseudomonadaceae; genus Aquipseudomonas. The sequence continues at coordinate 4,726 of DQGF01000211.1, forward strand.
ACAGCGCCGCCAGCACGTTGGCAATGGTCGCGGCGGTGTGCGCCAGGTGGCTGCCGAGGCTGGCGACCAGTCGCGGGTCGCTCAAGGCTTCGCCGAACGCGGCGAAACTGCCGATCAGCCACAGCGGCCGAAAGGCCTGATGCCGCAGGATGTACAAGGCGCGGTGGCGATGTGGACCGTCGAGCACGGAAAACGCGATCACGCAGATCGCCGAAAAACAGGTGCCCACCACCAGCGCATAGGCCAGCACCATGGCCAGGCTTTTGCCCAGTGATGAGGGCAGGGCATAGCTCATGTAGACCGTGATAACCAAGGCAATCAGCCACGGCCCCAGTTTGCGCAGGGCAAAGCGCAGCATGTCCAGGGCCCTGGGGTGTTGCGGCAGTTCTTCGGTCAGGCCGAAGCGCATCCGCACCCGATGACCGAGCCAGATCAGCGCGGCGGCCAGCAAGCTCCAGATCATCAGGATCATGGCGAAAGCAAAGATGATCGGCAGCCATTCATTGGCCGGTAACACCAGCGCCGCCAGTTCATCCTCGGCCAGTTCGAACTCTTGCATCCAGCGCGTCAGCGGGCTGTCGGCTCCAGAGAATTGATTCTCGAAATTGGCCAGGGTACCGGCGATCAGGCCCAGAACGCCTTTTTCAGTGGTCGGCCGGGCTTTCAGGGTGGCATCGCGCAGCTTTTTCAGGTCGGTCAGCAACTGGGTCCGTTGCTGATCGTTCTCCAGCGACTTGATGACTTCGTCCAGGGACTTGCCCAGGGGTTCTTGCGCCTCCGGCTGGGTTTTCGCCGAACCGTTGAGCAAGCTCGGCAAACCGACCGCCTGGGCAGGGGCCAGCGGCAGCAGCGTCATGAGACAGACGAGGAAAAGAGATGGCAGGGCAAAAAGACGAGCGAACACTAGGCGGTCAACCTCGGATGAGCGGATCGGCCGAGTGTACGAGCCCATCAAAATCAATGCGAGCCAGGGCTGAGGATTTATTCGTTGAGTTTGGCGAGGATCTTGAAAACCACGGTGGCGAGGATGGTCAGCATGCCGATCCACATCGCGAACACGCCGACATTTTTATCACGGAAATTGAAACCGATGGCCAGCAGGATCATCCCGCCAAGAATCGGAATCAGCATGGCGTGAAACGAAGACATCGAGATCATGGGCGACGGCCTGGTCGAAGGGAATGATTGAAGTCTAGGTGGCTTTTGTATGGCCGGTGGTGAGGTGTATCAGAATGCAGCGCGATTATTGTGGCGAGGGAGCTTGCTCCCGCTGGGCTGCGAAGCAGCCCCAATTTCCATTGATGCGGTGTTTCAGGCACACCGCATGCGCAGGTTTTACGGCTGCTGCGCAACCGAGCGGG
>DQGF01000055.1 GCA_003525045.1 Pseudomonas sp.
AGGCTTGCCCGCGAAGGCGTCGGTGCAGACGTTGCGAAAAGTCGGCTTAGCGACCCTTCTTCCAGAGGTACCCGCCCACCACGATCCCGACACCGCAAAGAACCGCCACGTAATAGGCCGGCCCCATCGGGTTTTCCTTGAGCAGCAGGCTGACGACCATCGGCGTCAGGCCGCCAAAGATGGCGTAGGCGACGTTGTAGGAAAACGACAGGCCACTGAAGCGCACCACGGGTGGGAAGGCTTTGACCATGACGTAGGGCACGGCGCCGATGGTGCCGACCAGCAGACCAGTCAGGGAGTACAGCGGGAACAGCCAGTCGGGATGCGCGGCCAGGCTGTGGTAGAAGGTCCAGGAGCTGAGCAATAGCGCCGTACAGCCGAACACGAAGACCCGGCCTGCGCCGAACCGATCCGACAGTGCGCCGGCAATGATGCAGCCGAAGCTCAGAAACACGATCGCCAGGCTATTGGCTTGCAGCGCCGTGGTCGGCGAGAAGTGGTAGACGGTCTGCAGCACGGTAGGCGTCATCAGGATCAGCACGACGATCGCGGCTGACAACAGCCAGGTCAGCAGCATGGAAATCAGGATCGCGCCGCGATGGTCGCGCAACACCGCGCGCAGTGGCACTTCTTCCGCCAGCGCCTTGCGCAGTTGCAGCTCGGCGAACACCGGAGTCTCGTGCAGCCAGCGGCGCAGGTAAACCGAGAACAGGCCGAACACACCGCCCAGCAGGAACGGGATTCGCCAGGCGTAATCCGCGACTTCTACCGGGGTGTAGAGGCTGTTGATCGCCGTGGCGACCAACGATCCCAACAGGATGCCCGCCGTCAGACCGCTGGTCAGGGTGCCGCAGGCATAGCCAATGTGCCGCTGAGGAACGTGTTCGGAAACGAATACCCAAGCACCCGGCACCTCACCGCCAATCGCCGCGCCCTGAATCACCCGCATCAGCAGCAACAGGATCGGCGCCCACATGCCGATCTGCGCGTAAGTCGGCAGCAAACCCATGATCAGGGTCGGCACCGCCATCATGAAAATGCTCAGGGTAAACATCTTTTTGCGACCCAGCAGGTCACCGAAGTGCGCCATGACGATGCCACCCAGCGGCCGCGCCAGGTAGCCGGCAGCGAAGATGCCGAAGGTCTGCATCATGCGCAGCCATTCGGGCATGTCGGCCGGAAAGAACAACTTGCCCACCACGGTCGCGAAGAACACGAAGATGATGAAGTCGTAGAATTCCAGCGCGCCACCCAGGGCAGACAGCGATAAGGTCTTGTAGTCGTTGCGGGTCAGCGGGCGGGCGGATTGTGTGGGCTGCGCGATATTCGACGGCGCTGTGGTCATGGCAAGGACTTCTCTTATAGTCGGATCTGCAACCCCAACAACGCTGGCGGAGGCTTGGGCAGGTCCGGCACGATAGCAAATTGTTCGAAAAAGCACATAGAGGTGCGTATTTGACGGTCAAAATGAGAACCGGACGGTCGTCTCAGAGTCTACCGATCGATATACTCGCTATCTTGCAACAGCTTGCAAGGGTTGCTGTGCGAAAACGCCTGCCGGGGTTCATAGGCGATTTCGCAGAGTTTCCCTTTAGGCGCCTTACGAAAAACGTGACGAACGTAGTATGTTCGGGGCTGAATCGTTTTTTCTGAGACGGCTATTCACCTGAAGTACCAATGAAGAGTCACGGGTCAGAGGCACCCCCGGCATGATAGAGCTCGAACAAGAAGATCCAATCCCGCAAGGCGACCTGGCCCTGCAAATCACCGCGCTTCCCCGTGAAACCAACGGTTTCGGCGATATTTTCGGCGGCTGGCTGGTGGCGCAAATGGATTTGGCTGGCACCGCAATGGCCAGCAAAGTGGCGGGCGGGCGCGTGGCCACTGTTGCGATCGACCGCATGGCGTTCCTGGTGCCGGTAGCGGTGGGCGCTCAGCTCTCCTTCTATACCCAGGCTCTGGAAATCGGCCGCAGCTCGATCAAGATGATGGTCGAAGTCTGGAGCGACGATCCGCTGTCGAGCGAATGGCGTAAAGTGACCGAAGCGGTATTCGTGTTTGTCGCCATCGATGGCAGCGGCCGCACCCGCTCCGTTCCGCCCAGAGCTCGTTAAACGAGAGAAGCGTTAAACGCGGCGACCGTTTTGCGGTCCATTGCAGTCCTGTTCCTGATCGAGAGCTGTTCCATGACAACGCCCAACGTTGAAGCCGTGAAACTGGATGAACTGAACTGCTGGCGCATCCGCCACGGGCAGGCCGAATTGCTGGTGGCACAGCAAGGTGCGCACATTCTCAGTTATCAATTGGCCGGCGAGCCGCCGCTGATCTGGCTCAACGACGAGGCCGTGTTCAAGACCGGCAAAAGTATCCGCGCTGGCGTGCCGGTGTGCTGGCCGTGGTTCGGCAATTTATCGCGCAACCCGCAGAGTGTCCAGGCGATGCGCGTCAGTAGCGAACCGCCTACCGCTCATGGACTGGTACGGGCGATAGACTGGGAACTGGGCGGCATCGAAGCCGAGGGCGAGAGCCTGAAAGTGGAATTTCTGCTGCCCTGTCCAGAAGGTGGCTTGCCAGGCTGGCCGCATCAAGTGGATTTGAAACTGAGCATCCGTCTGGATGAGCAGCTGCACATCAGCCTGACCAGCCATAACCAGGGCACCGACAAAGTCACCATCAGCCAGGCGCTGCACAGCTATTTCGCGGTCAGCGATGTGCGCAACGTGCATGTCGAAGGGGTGGATGGCTTGAGTTACATCGAGACGCTGGACGACTGGAAAACCGTGAGCCAAAACGGTGATCTGCGTTTTACCGGCGAGACCGATCGTATCTACCTCAATACCCCGACGAAGCTGAGCATTGTCGATCCGGCCTGGGAACGACGTATCGAGCTGACCAGCAGCGGTTCGCGCTCGTCAGTGATCTGGAACCCGTGGATCGATCGCGCCGCAGCGTTCAGCGACATGGGCGACGATGGCTGGCAGCGCATGCTGTGCATTGAAACGGCGAATGTGATGGATGATGTGGTGACGCTGGTGCCGGGTGCGAGTCATTCGCTTGGCGTGAGCATCGGCAGCAAGCCGCTTTAAAAGCTTCGCGGGCAAGCCTCGCTCCTACAGGGTTGGTGCCGGCCACACGTTTCATGGTCGGACCTCGCCACCGTAGGAGCGAGGCTTGCCCGCGAATGGATTTATCAAACGCTACAAATCCGACTCTTTCACCACTCTGACCTTCGCCGCATCCAGCGCATACGCCGCATCAGCCAAGTCATTGTTGACCTTCTCGATCTTCAGCGTGCCCGTCACCCACAGCGGTGTGTAAATGTCATTGAGCTTCAACCCTTTCGGATAACGCACCAGTACCAACTGGTTAGGCGGCGGTGGCGGCACGTGGATACAAGCGCCTGGATACGGCACAAGGAAGAACAGCGTGCTGTGGCCCTTGGCGTCGGACTCCAGCGGCACCGGATATCCACCGATGCGGATGTTCTTGTCGTTCATCGACGGCACGGTTTTGGTCGAATACATCACCGCCGGCAAACCCTTGCTCTGCTTCATGCCACCCTTTTCAGTAAAGGTGCCCGTGGCTTCGGGAGAGTCGTGGTCGATTTCGGGCATGGCCTCGAGGGCTTTCTGGTCCGACTTGGGCATCAGTTCGAGCCAGTCGGTTTCCGGCAGCTCGCCGGCGTGGGCAAGGCCCGTACCCAGTAATAGGAAAGTCAGCAAAAGACGGCGCATGGAGGTGCTCGGTTAGGGACAGGACTGTATGACGCCGAGCATTCTAGCCCTCCCCGGCTGCGCAGCAGAGAGGGCTTTGTCGCCTGAATCAGTTCTTTTTGATCAAGCCGTAGAGCACCAGCAATATCACGGCACCCACCAGCGCGCCAAGGAAGCCTGCGCCTTCGCCAGCGTGGTAGAACCCCAGGGCTTGGCCGCCGTAAGTGGCCGCCAGCGAACCGCCAATACCGAGCAGGATGGTCATGATCCAGCCCATGCTGTCATCGCCCGGTTTCAGGAATCGAGCCAGCAGGCCGACGATCAAGCCGATAAAGATGGTTCCAATTATTCCCATGACATTTCCCTCTGATTGAATGGCGTGTGCTTCGAAGCCTGGTCAGACATTGGCATCCTGCCATGAGAGAACGGCGGCCCCTGAATGGTTCCGCCGCTGCCACATGAAACTGTTTATTCGGCGATGAGCGCTTCGACCTTGAGGATCTGTGCCGCCAGCGTGTCACGGTCTGCACAACGCAGGTTGGCGTGACCGACCTTGCGGCCGACCTTGAACGCCTTGCCATAGTGATGCAGATGGCAGTCGGCAATCGCCAGGACTTTCTCGGTGTCCGGCACTTTACCGATAAAATTCAGCATCGCGCTCTCGCCGACCTTGGCCGTCGACCCCAGCGGCAGACCGGCAACGGCCCGCAGGTGGTTTTCGAACTGGCTGCACTCGGCGCCTTCGGTGGTCCAGTGTCCGGAATTGTGCACGCGCGGGGCAATCTCGTTGGCCTTGAGGCCACCGTCGACTTCGAAGAACTCGAACGCCATCACGCCGACATAATTCAGCTGCTTGAGCACACGGCTGGAGTAGTCTTCAGCCAGGGCTTGCAACGGGTGATCGGTGCTGGCCACGGACAGCTTGAGAATGCCGCTGTCATGGGTGTTGTGAACCAGCGGATAGAACCGGGTTTCACCATCGCGAGCACGCACGGCGATCAGCGAGACTTCACCGGTGAACGGCACGAAGCCTTCCAGCAGGCAGGCCACGCTACCCAATTCAGCGAAAGTGCCAACGACGTCTTCAGGTTTGCGCAAGACTTTCTGACCCTTGCCGTCGTAACCCAGGGTGCGGGTTTTCAGCACGGCCGGCAGACCGATGGAAGCCACGGCGGCGTCCAGATCGGCTTGCGATTGAATGTCGGCGAACGCCGGGGTCGGAATCCCCAGGTCCTTGAACATGCTCTTCTCGAACCAGCGATCACGAGCGATGCGCAGGGCTTCGGCGCTTGGGTAGACCGGGACGAATTGCGACAGGAACGCCACGGTTTCGGCCGGGACGCTTTCAAACTCGAAGGTCACCAGATCGACTTCATCGGCCAGCTGACGCAGGTGGTCCTGATCGCCGTAATCGGCCCGCAGGTGTTCGCCCAACGCGGCTGCGCAAGCATCCGGCGCCGGGTCCAGAAAAGCGAAGTTCATGCCCAGCGGAGTTCCCGCCAGCGCCAACATGCGACCCAACTGGCCGCCACCGATTACACCGATCTTCATCGTCAACAACCTCAGGCGATGCGTGGGTCTGGATTTTCCAGGACGCTGTCTGTCTGCTCAGCACGGAAAGTTTTCAACACCGCGTGAAACTGCGGGTGCTTGGCGCCCAGAATGCTCGCTGAGAGCAGGGCTGCGTTGATCGCGCCGGCCTTGCCGATGGCCAGGGTGGCGACCGGAATGCCCGCAGGCATCTGCACAATAGACAGCAGCGAATCGACGCCCGACAGCATCGACGACTGCACCGGCACGCCCAGCACCGGCAAGTGGGTCTTGGCCGCACACATGCCTGGCAAGTGGGCCGCGCCACCGGCACCGGCGATGATCACCTCGATGCCCCGCGCCTCGGCCTCTTCGGCGTACTGGAACAGCAGGTCCGGGGTACGGTGGGCAGAGACCACTTTCACCTCGTAAGGAATGCCGAGCTTTTCCAGCATATCGGCGGTGTGGCTAAGGGTGGACCAATCGGACTTGGAGCCCATGATCACGCCAACCAGTGCGCTCATCGTCGTGCCTCTTCTCTCTGGGCGCCCGCAGGCGCGTCAAAAAACAACAAGCCACGCGGGAGATCCGGCGTGGCTTGAGTGTACGAATTAGGGCCGGGCGAACCGGCCGAAGGCCGCGCAGTATACCGTAATGAGGCAGATAAACAGCCCCTTGAATGACCATCTGTCATTTGTCAGTGGCGCCAATTTTATTGACCTATAGGTCAGCCCTATGGCCGATGCCAGGATTGCCATTGAGCTATCTGAATGTGCGCTGCCTGGAACTTATACAAACTAAAGAAATTAAAAAATTCGAATATAACGCAACAGAAGGAAATACACCTTCACTCGTCAAACAAAAACATCTTGGTTAGTTTAATTCCCTCGCTTAATAACCAGGCACCCGACAACTAATCCCCACAACTTCGAGCCTGACGAATAATGTTAAAGACCTAAAAGGATATAAAAATGACTTCGACTGTCGAACATCAACAGAAAAAACCCATCATGATAATTGCCGTCATTCATGATGACGTGCCGGAATCAACGAGAAAAACTATTTACGCAGATTATTTCCAACCGCTCGTAAAAGAGCTGGCAAGCTTCACCGAGCGAAAAGTTGATGTCCTCTTCGCTGGCGGCAAGCCCCATAGCAACTTTGATTACAAAGGCGATAACCTGTCAGAAATAATGTCACGCTGGGAATCAGTGGGCTCGAAATTGCTGCCTGAAATAGAAAGAGAAGGCCTTCCTGGGGGGGCTTTGACCAAGATCGTGTTAGTCACCAAAGATGATGTGAACAATAAAACGCGAGGTATGGCATCCGGCTATCGAGGATTTGCAATCGCATCAACGACAAGCTATGCCACCGTCGGCCATGAAGTTGGGCATCTATTAGGGGCCAAACATGAAGACTATGAAGTTCGGTACTTACCCTGGTTCACCGACACCTACATGGCGCCAAATATTGACAAACTCACAATCAATACATACACCTTCAGCCCCGCCAACCGGCAAAACATCAAGAACTATCTGGCTGACAAAGATTGACGTTTCAACCTGATTATCGACAGAGGCGCAATATAAACGCCTCTGCCTGCATCGGCTTAGGGGTTAGCGATCGCCGCCCCGCCTTCAAGTTTGCGCCACAACAACCGCACATTCGCCTTGCGCACCAGCGCGCAGCGATACAGGCGAATCTCCAGCGGCACATGCCACTGCGGGCCACCGCAGACCACCAGCTCACCGCGCGCCAGTTCGGCGCGCACGCTGAGTTGCGGCACCCAAGCAATCCCCAAGCCTTCAAGTGCCATGCTTTTCAGGCTGTCGGCCATGGCGGTTTCGTAAATGGTGGTGAACCGCAACGCCCGCTGACGCAGTAGCAAGTTCACCGAACGCCCGAGAAATGCACCGGCGCTGTAGGCGAGCAGCGGCACACTGCCTTCGCCTTCCAGATCGAACAGCGGTTTACCCTCGGCATCGGCCGCGCAAATCGGCAACATTTCGGTATTGCCCAGGTGCAGCGACGGGAAAATTTCCGGATCCATCTGCATTGCAGCGTCCGGGTCATAGAACGCCAACATCAGGTCGCAGCCACCTTCACGCAAGGCATGCACTGCGTCACCCACGTTGGTCGCCACCAGCCGCGTGGCAATGTTCAAGCCCTCGTTACGCAGCTGCGCAATCCACCGCGGGAAGAATCCCAGCGCCAATGAGTGAGCAGCAGCGACTTGCATCACCTCGCCCTGTCCGCCTTCCAGATGATGGAGATGGCGCAGCACTTCACCGAGCTGTTCGACGACCGTTCGCGCGGTAACCAGAAATAATTGCCCCGCCGCCGTCAGCTCGACCGGCGTGCGCGAGCGGTTGACCAAAGTCAGTCCCAGCGCGGCTTCAAGGCTGCGGATCCGCCGACTGAAGGCCGGTTGAGTCACGAAGCGGCGTTCGGCAGCCTGGGAGAAGCTGCGGGTGGCGGCCAAGGCACTGAAGTCCTCGAGCCATTTACTTTCCAGATTCATCACGTCCTCCCGGACACGCACCAAAATAGGTCACACGCTCGCCGCACACACGGCGTCACACCGCCATTATGCCGAATATGCATAGGCCAGTGTTTAACAGCATTGGCCCAGAATGCTTCACAAGCCTAGCATTTGCAGTGTTCCGGCACAGACCGGGTCCCTATCGAGATGATTTCTATCATGTCCTCCGCTGCATCTTTCCGCACAGAAAAAGACCTGCTTGGCGTACTCGAAGTACCTGCTCAAGCGTATTACGGCATCCAGACCCTGCGAGCGGTGAATAACTTCCGTCTCTCCGGCGTTCCGATTTCGCATTACCCAAAGCTGGTTGTCGGCTTGGCGATGGTCAAACAGGCTGCCGCTGACGCCAACCGCGAGCTGGGTCATCTGAGCGAAGCCAAGCACGCTGCCATCAGCGAAGCCTGTGCCCGTTTGATCCGCGGCGATTTCCACGAAGAGTTCGTGGTGGACATGATTCAAGGCGGCGCGGGCACTTCGACCAACATGAATGCCAACGAAGTCATCGCCAACATCGCGCTGGAGGCCATGGGTCACCAGAAAGGCGAATACCAGTATCTGCACCCGAACAATGACGTAAACATGGCGCAGTCGACCAACGATGCTTATCCGACGGCAATCCGTCTGGGTCTGCTGTTGGGTCACGACGCGCTGCTGGCCAGCCTCGATAGCCTGATCCAGGCATTCGCCGCCAAAGGCCAGGAATTCAGCCACGTATTGAAGATGGGCCGTACCCAGCTGCAGGACGCCGTGCCGATGACCCTGGGTCAGGAGTTCCGCGCCTTCGCCACTACCCTGAGCGAAGACCTGGCCCGCCTGAAAACCCTGGCACCGGAGCTTCTGACCGAAGTAAACCTCGGTGGCACCGCGATCGGCACCGGCATTAACGCCGACCCGCGTTACCAGCACTTGGCCGTACAGCGCCTGGCACTGATCAGCGGTCAACCGCTGGTTCCGGCCGCCGACCTGATCGAAGCCACCTCCGACATGGGCGCCTTCGTGCTGTTCTCCGGCATGCTCAAGCGCACCGCGGTCAAGCTGTCGAAGATCTGCAACGACCTGCGCCTGCTGTCCAGCGGCCCACGCACCGGCATCAACGAAATCAACCTGCCAGCGCGTCAGCCAGGCAGCTCGATCATGCCAGGCAAGGTCAACCCGGTTATCCCGGAAGCGGTCAACCAGGTCGCCTTCCAGATCATCGGCAACGACCTGGCCCTGACCATCGCGGCCGAAGGCGGCCAGCTGCAACTGAACGTGATGGAGCCACTAATCGCGTTCAAGATCTTCGACTCGATCCGCCTGCTGCAACGTGCCATGGACATGTTGCGCGAGCACTGCATCGTCGGCATCACTGCCAACGAAGAGCGCTGCCGCGAACTGGTCGAACACTCGATCGGCCTGGTCACCGCGCTGAACCCGTACATCGGCTATGAAAACGCCACCCGCATCGCCCGTATCGCCCTCGAAAGCGGCCGCGGCGTGCTGGAACTGGTGCGCGAAGAAGGCCTGCTCGACGACGAAATGCTCGCCGACATCCTGCGCCCGGAAAACATGATTGCTCCGCGTCTGGTGCCGCTCAAGGCTTGATCGAACGCTGCACACGCTCACCAGGTCGAGGGACTAGACACCTCTCACCTTTTGAGGGCTTGGGGATTTATTCCCCAGGCCCTTTTTTTTAATTGGATTTGTGGTGTTCGTGCTGGCCTCTTCGCTGGCCAGCCAATCCGCCAACTGCCGGCACCAAGACTGAAACTGAGCCGCAAGGCGTACCTGCAGCGCAACGCTGATCGGTAAAAAACCGGGCGCATCCTCTGCGCCCGGCGTGACACGGCGAACGGCCGGCGTCATGCTCGGCTGTAAGTTGTTTTGGTGGGAAGCCTGCCAGTCCGCGTCGATCCCTTCGCGAGCAGGTCGAATCGTCGCACCGTCGCTCCCACAGTCATCGTTTTTCGGAGAGTCTCCATGAATTCCTCGACTTATCCTGCTGCCCAGCACGTCATGGTGCTCTACACCGGCGGCACCATCGGCATGCAAGCCAGTGCCCACGGCCTGGCCCCGGCGTCCGGTTTCGAAGCGCGGATGCGCGAATACCTGGCCAGCCAGCCTGAGCTGGTGGTGCCGCAATGGCGCTTTCGCGAGATGTCTCCACTGATTGATAGTGCCAACATGACACCGGCTTACTGGCAGCAATTGCGTGAAGCGGTCGTCGACGCTGTTGATGTGCAAGGCTGCGACAGCGTGCTGATTCTTCACGGCACCGACACCCTCGCCTACAGCGCCGCGGCCATGAGCTTCCAATTGCTCGGCCTGCACGCCCGCGTCGTCTTCACCGGCTCGATGCTGCCGGCCGGCGTGACCGACAGCGATGCCTGGGAAAACCTCAGCGGCGCGCTCGCAGCCCTTGGGCAAGGCTTGGCGCCGGGCGTTCATCTGTACTTTCACGGCGAACTGCTGGACCCGACCCGTTGCGCGAAGGTTCGCAGTTTCGGTCGCCATCCGTTCAAGCGACTGGTGCGTCAGGGCGGCGGCGTGAAAGCGACTTCGCTACCAGCGCAACTGAACTACAACCAGAGCAAGCAACTGGCGAAAATCGCTGTGCTGCCGTTGTTTCCCGGAATTGGCGCCGAGCTGCTTGATGGCGTGTTGAACAGCAGCATTCAGGGGTTGGTGCTGGAGTGCTACGGCAGCGGTACCGGGCCGAGCGATAACCCCGAGTTTCTCGCCAGCCTGGAACGGGCGCGGGACAAGGGGGTTTTGGTTGTCGCGATCACTCAATGCCATGAAGGTGGAGTGGAGCTGGACGTCTACGAGGCAGGTAGCCGGTTGCGCGGTGCAGGCGTGCTTTCGGGCGGCGGCATGACCCGAGAAGCGGCTTTCGGCAAGTTGCATGGGTTGCTCGGTGCCGGACTGGACACCGTGGAAATTCGGCGCCTCGTAGAGCTTGACCTATGCGGCGAACTCAGCTGACCCAACACCAATCCCTGTAGGAGCGAGGCTTGCCCGCGAAGCTTTTGGCGCTTTCAAGGACGCCTTCGCGGGCAAGCCTCGCTCCTACAGTTTGCGGATCCCCCGGCATATAACTTGCTGTCTCCAGTTATCCCAAGACTGGAAGCCGCCATGCTCCACTCCCACCTCACCACCCTAAACGCCGTTTCTCTGGTGCTCAACACCTTCAAGGCCGAAGGCCTGTCCAGCGAAGCACTGCTCGCCGGCAGCGGCATAAGTGCGGCGGACCTGAGCCGGGCGGACACACGGATCACTACCAATCAGGAGATGCAGGTCTGCGCCAATGCCGTCGCGCTCAAGCGTGACATCGGTCTGGAACTGGGCCGGCGAATGCACGTTTCGTCCTATGGCATGCTCGGTTATGCGCTGCTCACCAGTGCCACCTTCGGTGACGCGTTACGTCTGGCGATGCGTTATCCGGCGCTGTTGGGAACACTTTTCGAACTGAGCCTGGAAGACGACGGCGAACGTATCTGGTTCGTGGCCGCCGATTACCGGGAAAACCCGGCACTGGCCGTGTTCAACGCCGAGTTCTGCCTGGTGTCGTTGAAGGTCATCTGCGACGACCTGCTCGGGCATTCGCTGCCGTTGCTGGCGGCTCGCTTCGAACACGCCGCGCCGGATTACAAGGCGACCTATGCCGAACACTTCGACTGCCCGCTGCACTTCGAGGCTCGAGACAATGCCTTCGCGTTCGACAAGCGCTGGCTCGATCAACCCTTGCCGCTCGCCGACGTCATCACCCACCAAGCCATGGCCGAACGCTGCCGCAAACAGAACACCGAGTTCACTGGGCGCCAGGCATGGCTGGGTCGGATTCGGCAGTTGCTCCGTGCACAGCTGAATGCGGCGCCGGGGCTGGAAGGTTTGGCGCAACAGATGAATTGTTCAGCGCGCACGTTGCGCCGGCATCTCAAGGATCTGGGGTGCAGCTATCAGGAACTGCTCGACGAGTTACGCTTCGAGCAGGCCAAGTTGATGCTCTGCGAGGATCAACTGCCGATTTACCGGATCGCCGAGGCGCTGGGTTTCAGCGAAACCGCGAGTTTTCGACATGCGTTTGTGCGCTGGAGTGGCGTGGCGCCTAGCCAGTTCCGCCCGTAACCCCCCGTAGGAGCGAGGCTTGCCCGCGAAGGCGTCCTCAAGTACGCCAAAAGCTTCGCGGGCAAGCCTCGCTCCTACAGGCTCATAGGCCCCGAGTGAGGGCACCGTTGCGCCAACAAGGGGCGAATTTCGGTCAACTATTTTGGCCATATCGATCCCCTTTTGGCCTTTCCTGTCGTTCTCCGAAACGCTCCGTGCCGCAAGACTGTGTTCAACCGAATCAGCCTGCGGAGAACAAGAAATGCTGACGATCTATTCGGACGATCACCACCTGCACCACGGCCGTTGTGAATTGATAGACGGGCAGCTCAAGCCCTGCTTCGAAATGCCTTCCCGTGCAGACCATGTCCTGCAACGTGTGCAAAACCAGCACCTCGGCCCCGTGGAAGCGCCTAAGGATTTCGGCCTCGATCCCATCGCGCGCATCCATAGCCGCGAGTACCTGGACTTCTTCAAGGGTGCCTGGGCTCGCTGGAACGAATTCAACACCGACGGCGACCTGCTGCCGTACACCTGGCCGGCGCGCACCCTGCGCCCGATCATGCCCGCCAGCCTGCACGGCCAGCTCGGTTATTACAGCTTCGACGGCGGCGCGCCGATCACTGCCGGCACTTGGCAAGCGGCATACAGCGCAGCGCAAGTCGCACTGACCGCACAGGCAGAGATCCAACGCGGTGCCCGCAGCGCGTTTGCCCTGTGCCGCCCACCGGGACACCACGCTGCCGGCGATTTGATGGGCGGTTATTGCTACCTCAACAACGCCGCCATCGCCGCCCAGGCGTTCCTCGATCAGGGCCACAAGAAAGTCGCGATCCTCGACGTCGACTATCACCACGGCAACGGCACCCAATCGATTTTCTATGAGCGCAGCGACGTGCTGTTCACGTCGATCCACGGCCACCCGCAAGCCGAGTTTCCGTTCTTCCTCGGTTATGAAGACGAGCTAGGCGAAGGTGCGGGCGAAGGCTTCAACTTCAACTACCCTTTGCCCGCGGGCAGCGGTTGGGACAGTTGGAGCGCCGCACTGGAACAGGCCTGCAAAGAGATCGACACATACGGCGCAGACATCATCGTCGTATCTCTGGGCGTCGACACCTTCAAAGACGACCCTATCTCCCAGTTCAAGCTCGACAGCCCGGACTATCTGGCCATGGGTGAGCGCATCGCCAAACTCGGCAAACCGACGCTGTTCGTGATGGAGGGCGGTTACGCGGTCGAAGAAATAGGCATCAATGCCGTGAACGTACTCGAAGGTTTTGAAAGCGCTCGATGATATCTGCGAAAACTGTTTTTTGACCTTGAGCCCAAGGTCGAAGGCTGACGGGCAACCCTGACGGTGGTGCGAGGCTCATGTGCGCCAGACGTTGCCCAAACGCCCGAGTGCTGCGCTGATGGCAAACTCGGGCACCGCCGCAAAACCCAGGACCAGCCCGGCACGCTGGTCCTCCGGTTTTCGTGAGTCCGGCAACCAGTAGCTGCTCAGGGCATTGATCTCGACATCGACGCTGGCGGCTTTTTCGATCAGTTCACGCTCTCGGGCCTGGGAGTCGACCGCGACCGTCAAGTGCAACCCTGCCGCGACAGTTGGCAGGCTGCCGACACCGGCGATGTCCCGAGGCCAACCTGACAGCAATGTGTCACGTCGACTTAGAGCGGCGCGGCGCATCCGGCGAATGTGCCGCTGAAAATGCCCGGCGGCCATGAACTCGGCCATCACCGCCTGAGTACTCACTTCGGAATGCCTTACATCCACCGCTCGACGTTGAGAAAACGCTTCCACCAACGCCCGTGGCAAAACCAGGTAACCCAGGCGCAACGCCGGGAAGGCGACTTTGCCGAAGGTTCCGACATACAGCACCCGCCCCTGTCGATCGAGCGCTGCCAACGGCGCCAGCGGTGCACCGCTGTAACGATATTCTCCGTCGTAGTCATCCTCGACGATCCAGCCCTGGGTGCGCTCAGCCCAGGCCAGCAATTCCAAACGGCGCGCCAGACTCATGACAACCCCGGTCGGGTATTGATGAGATGGGGTGACATAGGCCAATCGACAATCACTCAAACCGCAAAGCTCGGCACAATCGATACCATCGCTGTCCACCGAGACGCCGTGCAACTTCGCACCGGCCACAGCGAACGCATGACCCGCCGCCCGGTACCCAGGATTCTCGATCGCCACCCCATCTCCCGGCTCCACCAACAACTGTGCACAAAGGCTGATTGCCTGCTGCGCGCCACTGGTGATCACTATTTGCTCAGCCGTGCACTGCATGCCCCGCGAGCTGCGCAAGTACGCGGCAATCAGGCCGCGCAAACGCGAATCGCCTGCGGGATCGCCATAGCACAGTTGCTGCAAATCCGGTTTACGCCAGAAAGCCGCGTTCAGCTTGGCCCACACCTCAAAGGGAAACAGATCGAAGGCCGGAACGCCAACCCGAAAAGCCCGGGGCGGACCACTCGGCGGCATCGCCAGGTGGTTTCTCTCTACCCGCCCCAGCGCACCACTGTGGATAACTTTGCTGGATGAAACCACAGGTAAATCCAGCCAATTTGTGGATAAGGCTGTGGGTAACCCTGTTGACAACCCTGTGGATACTTTTGTGGATAATTTTTTCGCCGGCAACGTCGTTTGAGGCAACTGCGCGACATAGGTCCCGTCGCCAACTCGCCCTTCGATGAAGCCCTCAGCGTAAAGTTGATCATAGGCCCGGACTACGCTGTTGCGGGAAATCGCCAATGCCGCCGCCAGATCGCGACTGGCCGGTAAACGCGTGCCACTGACCAGTCTTCCGTCGAGTACCCGCGCCCGTAGCGCCTGATACAACTGGCGGGTCAAGCCCTGACGGCGATCGAGTTCGATACCCGCAGGATTGAAGGTCAACGACACCTGTTCGCTGGTCATGGCAATGGACCTATGAAATTGGTCATTAATGGCTCTTACAACAGACCAATAGCCTGCCTAGGATGCAGCCATTCGCCAAGGAAAATCTCCATGTACACGCCAAGCAGCTTTGCCATCAACGATTTGCATGAACTGCAGCAGCAGATACTCGGCACTCGCCTTGCCGTTTTGGTTACCCACGGTGATCAAGGCCTGCAGGCCAGTCATCTGCCGCTGCTGTTCAGCCCCGACCCAGGCCCGAACGGCACTCTCTACGGCCACTTCGCCCGGGCCAATCCGCAATGGAAAGCATTGCAGAACGGTGCCGAAGCGTTGGTGATTTTTGCTGGTGCCGATGCTTACGTCAGCCCGGAGTTCTATCCGAGCAAAGCCGAACACGGCAAGGTCGTGCCGACCTGGAACTACATCGCCGTGCACGCCTATGGCACGGCGGAGGTTTTCACTGACGCCGATCGCCTGCGCAATCTGGTCAGCGCTCTGACGGATCGTCATGAAGCAGGTCGCAGCAACCCGTGGAAGGTTACGGACGCCCCCGCGGACTACATTGACGGGATGCTCAAGGCCATCGTCGGTTTTGCCTTGCCGATCCAGCGCCTGGAAGGCAAGCGCAAGCTCAGCCAGAACCGCAGCGCCGCAGACATCGCCGGCGTACGCGAGGGGCTCGCCGCCAGCCCCGATGTTCACGACCAGGCCCTCGCCCACTTGATGCGTTAAGGAATGAACATGAATCAGATCGAGATTCGCCAGGTCACCGCTGACGATCACACCGCGTGGTTGCCGTTGTGGCAAGCGTACCTGCGCTTTTACAACACAGAGTTGCCCGA
Organism: Pseudomonas sp.; assembly: GCA_003525045.1. Lineage (GTDB taxonomy): Bacteria > Pseudomonadota > Gammaproteobacteria > Pseudomonadales > Pseudomonadaceae > Aquipseudomonas. Next base: position 15,616 of record DQGF01000055.1, read on the forward strand.
AGCCATTACCCAAAGCACCTGGCAGCGCATGCTCGACCCGAGCGAATCGACCCACGCCGCACTGGCCCGGGCCGATGGCAAAGCGGTGGGCATGGTGCACTTCATCTACCATCGATCGAACTGGAGCATCGAAAACTCGTGCTACCTGCAAGACTTGCTGGTGACGCCCGAAACCCGAGGCACCGGCGTCGGTCGGCAGCTGATCGAATACGTGTACACCACAGCCAAAGAAGACGGTTGCTGCAAGGTCCACTGGCTGACCCACGAAACCAACGCCACCGCGATCCAGCTCTACGAGCGCGTCGCCGAACGCCCTGGCCTCATCCAGTTTCGCAAAGCCATTTAAGGTTCAAGGAGAACAACATGTCGACTTCACTCGCGGACTGGAAAGGCGTCCCGGCACCGTCGGTTCAAACGATCGAAGGGCGCTTTATTCGCCTGGAAAAACTCGACCCGGCGCGCCATGGCGACGGCTTGTGGAAAGCCCTGCAAGGCCCGGGTTCCGATCCGAAGCTTTGGGACTATTTACCTTACGGTCCATTCCCGGAGCGCAGTGCTTTCAATGACTGGCTGAATAATCATGCGGCCAACAGCGACCCATACTTCTTCAGCGTGATCGACCGCGTCAGCGGTGACGTGCAAGGCATTCTCAGCCTGATGTCGATCGTTCCTTCCCAGGGCCGCATCGAGATTGGCCACGTAACTTTCGGTGCACCGATGCAGCGTTCGCCGAAAAGTACCGAGGCGGTTTACATGCTGGCGAAGGAATCCTTTGCCCTGGGTTACCGGCGCCTGGAGTGGAAATGCAACAACGGCAACGCTCGCTCCAAGTACGCGGCCGAGCGGTTGGGGTTCAGTTTTGAAGGGGTGTTCCGCCAGCACATGGTGGTCAAGGGGCAAAACCGGGATACGGCCTGGTATTCGATTCTGGATTCGGAATGGCCGGCGATTGGCGCTGGATTTGAACGGTGGCTGGCCGATGAGAACCAGACGGATTCGGGGCAGGTGAAAACGTTGGCGGAGTGCCGGGATTAAAGATTAAGCAGCAAAAGATCGCAGCCTTCGGCAGCTCTTACCGAGTGTACGTCAAACCCCGTAGGAGCTGCCGAAGGCTGCGATCTTTTGATCTTCAACGCACCGTTGGCTCAACCGAGATCACGTCGAATCCGCACTACTCCCATCTCCATCCCGAATGGTCGGAACACCGCATTAAGCGATTTCAGCGTCTGATTCCCTTCCCCGTGCTCGATGTGCATCAACGTTCGTACTGAGATTTTGCACATCTTCGCGAGCGAGCTCGCTGCTACAGGAGCTGTATCGAATCAATAAAAAAAGGGGAGCAAATGCCCCCCCGAGGTTTAAAGCGTTGAATCGAGGCTATTAACTCAGCCTTCGATCTCGATCAGGATTTCGCCCGGGTTCACCCGGTCGCCCTTGGCCACATGGATGGCGGTGACCTTACCGGCGATGGCCGCCTGGACTTCGGTTTCCATCTTCATCGCTTCGGTGATCAACACGGACTGGCCGGCTTTGACGGTATCGCCTTCCTTGACCAGCACATCGACGATGTTGCCCGGCATGGTGGTGCTGACGTGGCCCGGCGCAGTGGCTTGCTTGCGCTTGCTGCTGCCGCCGCCGACGAACTCGTTGAGCGGTTCGAACACCACTTCTTCCGGCATGCCGTCGATAGACAGGTAGAAGTGTCGCTTGCCTTCAGCCTTGACGCCGACACCGGTGATGTCGACGCGGTAGGTTTCGCCGTGGACGTCGATGACGAACTCAGTCGGCACGCCTTCGCCACCGGCCGAAGTCACGCCGCCCGCTTCCGGAATCGGCAACAGCACTTCAGGTGTCAGGGTGCCGGCAGCACGTTCTTCGAGGAACTTGCGGCCGATGTCCGGGAACATGGCGTAGGTCAGCACGTCTTCTTCGGACTTGGCCAAGGCACCGATGTCAGCACGCAGCTTGGTCATTTCCGGCTTGAGCAGATCGGCCGGGCGCACGTCGATCACCTCTTCGCTGCCGATGGCCTGGCGCCGAAGTTTTTCGTTCACGGTGCCCGGCGCCTTGCCATAGCCGCCTTGCAGGTAAAGCTTCACCTCGTTGGTGATGGTCTTGTAACGCTCGCCGGCCAGTACGTTGAAGAACGCCTGGGTGCCAACGATTTGCGAGGTCGGGGTCACCAGCGGCGGGAAGCCGAGGTCTTCGCGAACGCGCGGGATCTCCGCCAGCACTTCGCTCATGCGGTTCAGGGCGCCCTGCTCTTTCAACTGGTTGGCCAGGTTGGAGATCATCCCGCCCGGTACCTGGTTGACTTGCACGCGGGTATCGACGGCGGTGAATTCGCTTTCGAACTGGTGGTACTTCTTGCGCACGGCATAGAAGTACAGGCCGATCTCTTGGAGCAGTTCCAGGTTCAGGCCGGTGTCGTACTCGCTGCCTTTAAGGGCTGCGACCATCGACTCGGTGCCTGGGTGGCTGGTGCCCGAGGCAAAGCTGGAGATCGCAGTGTCGATGTGGTCGGCGCCGTTTTCGATGGCCTTGAGCTGGCACATAGTGGCCAAACCAGCGGTGTCGTGCGAGTGAATGAACACTGGCAGCGACTGCTCGCTTTTCAGAGCCTTGACCAGTTCGCCAGTGGCGTACGGGGTCAGCAGGCCGGCCATGTCCTTGATCGCCACAGAGTCGCAACCCATGGCTTCCATTTGCCGGGCTTGTGCCACGAACGCGTCGATGGTGTGCACCGGGCTGGTGGTGTAGGCGATGGTGCCCTGGGCGTGTTTGCCGGCGGCTTTTACCGCTTCGATGGCCGTACGCAGGTTACGCACGTCGTTCATGGCGTCGAAGATGCGGAACACGTCAATGCCGTTGACTGCAGCCTTGGCGACGAACGCTCTGACCACGTCGTCGCTGTAGTGGCGGTAGCCCAGCAGGTTCTGGCCACGCAGCAGCATTTGCAGACGCGTGTTAGGCAGCGCCGCGCGCAGTTGGCGCAGACGCTCCCACGGGTCTTCCTTGAGGAAGCGAACGCAGGCGTCGAAGGTCGCGCCGCCCCAGCATTCCAGCGACCAGTAGCCGACTTTGTCGAGCTTGTCGCAGATCGGCAGCATGTCTTCCGTGCGCATGCGGGTGGCGAGCAGCGATTGATGAGCGTCGCGCAGGATTGTGTCAGTAACGAAGATCTTCTTGGACATTGGTATCTCCTCATAGCTGCAAGTTTCAAGCTACAAGCCGCAAGAAAAAGCCGACTCGCTTTTACTTGTTGCTTGCCGCTTGCCACTTACAGCTGCTTGTTCATAGGCCTGCGTGGGCGGCGATGGCGGCGGCGATGGCCAGGGCCAGCTCTTCGGGTTTGCGCTTGATCGAGTAGTTGGTCAGTTCAGGGTGGCTTTCAACGAAGCTGGTGTTGAACTGGCCGCTACGGAATTCCGGGTTACGCAGGATTTCCTGGTAATAGGCGGCGGTGGTCTTGACCCCTTGCAGACGCATGTCGTCCAGAGCGCGCAAGCCACGGTCCATCGCCTCTTCCCAGGTCAGCGCCCAGACCACCAGTTTCAGGCACATGGAGTCGTAGAACGGTGGAATGGTGTAGCCGGTGTAGATCGCCGTATCGGTACGCACGCCGGGGCCGCCGGGCGCGTAGTAACGGGTGATCTTGCCGAAGCTCGGCAGGAAGTTGTTTTTCGGGTCTTCGGCGTTGATCCGGAATTGCAGCGCGAAACCGCGGTGCTGGATGTCTTCCTGTTTTACCGAAAGCGGCAGGCCGGACGCGATGCGAATCTGCTCGCGGACGATGTCGATGCCGGTGATTTCCTCGGTGATGGTGTGTTCCACCTGCACCCGGGTGTTCATCTCCATGAAGTACACCTCGCCCTCGGCGAGCAGGAACTCCACGGTGCCGGCGTTCTCGTAACCCACGGCCTTGGCGGCACGCACCGACAGGTCGCCGATGTAGGCGCGCTGTTCCGGAGTCAGCTGCGGGCTCGGCGCGATTTCGATGAGCTTCTGGTTGCGGCGCTGGATCGAGCAGTCACGCTCGAACAGGTGCACCACATTGCCGAAGCTGTCGCCGAGAATCTGCGCTTCGATGTGCTTCGGATTGACGATGCATTTTTCCAGGAACACTTCCGCCGAACCGAACGCCTTGGTGGCTTCGGAGATCACGCGGGGGAACGCCTGTTCGAGTTCTTCGCGGCTGTTGCAGCGACGAATGCCGCGGCCGCCACCACCGGAAGTGGCCTTGAGCATCACCGGGTAACCGATGCGATCGCCTTCGATCAGGGCTTCTTCGATACCTGCCACGTTGCCTTCGGTACCCGGAGTGACTGGCACGCCAGCCTTGATCATGCTGCGGCGAGCTTCCGTCTTGTCGCCCATGCGGCGAATCACTTCAGCCGATGGGCCAATGAACTTGATTCCGCGCTCGGCGCAGATCTCCGCCAGCTCGGCATTTTCCGAAAGGAAACCGTAGCCAGGGTGTAAGGCATCGCAACCGGTTTCCACGGCCAGGTTCACCAGCTTGCGCGGGTTAAGGTATCCGGCCAGCGGATCGGCACCGATGCTGTGGGCCTCATCCGCACGCTTCACATGCAAGGCATGACGGTCGGCGTCGGAATAGACCGCGACCGAGCGAATGCCCATCTCGGCACAGGCGCGCACGATTCGTACGGCAATCTCACCACGGTTGGCGATCAGGATCTTTGTTATCAATTGGAGGTTCCTTGAGCCGGTGGTACCCACGACCTGCAAGACCAGGTCGACGCGTGACCAAATGTTTCAATTTAGTCGCAGCCCCACACTAGCCCCCGCAAGGGATTAACAAAAATGATTAATTATTGGGTCAGGCATAAGTAAAGACTTATAGTTAAATCATCAGCCTGCAGCGGGAGCTTTTCGATAATGCGTAAGTCATTGATGCGTATGACATTGCGTCAATTGCAGATCTTTAACGAGGTCTGTGATTTGCGATCCTACAGCCGCGCAGCGGAGGAAATGTCGCTCACACAACCTGCCGTGAGCTTACAGATTCGTCAACTCGAGGAGCTGATTGGTCAGCCGCTGTTCGATTACGTCGGCAAAAAACTCTACATGACCGAGGCCGCCGAAGCACTCCAGCGCGCCAGTCGGGACATTTTCGGGCGCCTGGAAAACCTCGATATGCAGCTCTCGGACATGCAAGGCTCGTTGCAGGGTCAACTGAAACTGGCGGTGGAATCCAGCGCCAAGTACTTCGTGCCGCATCTGTTTGCTGCGTTCAAACGCCAGCATCCGGAGGTGAACCTGCAACTGACGGTGGTCAATCGTGGGCAGGTGATACGGCGTCTTTCCGATAACCGCGATGACCTGGTGATCATGTCCATGGTGCCGCAGGATATGGGATTGGAATTCCTGCCGTTCCTCAACAACCCGATCGTCGCCGTGGCACCACCGGACCATCCGCTGTGTCACATCGGCCCGCTACGCTTGCAGGATCTCGAGCCTTACACACTGCTGCTGCGCGAACATGGTTCCGGGACGCGACTGGCCTGTGAAGAATATTTCAAGGAGAAGCGCGTGCACTTCAACCAGACCCAGGAGGTTTCGTCAGCCGAAGCGCAACGGGAATGTGTGTTGGCGGGTCTGGGCGTGGCGCTGTTGACGCGCCACGCCCTGAACCTTGAGTTGGCGACCGGCGGCTTGATCGAGTTGCCGGTCGAGGAGCTGCCGCTGTATCGCAGCTGGTGCCTGGTACAGGCCAAGGCCAAACGGCTATCACCGGTGGCGCACGCTTTCCTTGCGTTTATCCGCAGCGAGCGGATGCAGATCAGCGCCCTGGTTGAGCGTTTCGACGGGAAGCTACGGGAGCTGCCTGCCAGTAATTGAGCTCCAGTTCGTCAGGAAAATCGCCAATCTCGGCCAGCAGCTGGCGGCGTTCGCAGCGATCTTCGATGGCGCGGCGAAACTCCATGCGGCGCTGGTCTTCCTGCTGACGACGGGTTCGGACGGCACTGTTGCGGTCTTCGTAGGGCTGGGCCATTTCAAGTCTCCCAAGGCGATTACGGGAGTTACAGGATGGGCGCGAGGGATGACGGTTTGGCGGCGGGTGGGTTACAGGGATGTGAACATTGGCAGGTGACAGGGGTGTTTTTGAGGACGTCTTCGCGGGCAAGCCTCGCTCCTACAGATATTGCGTACCCCTGTAGGAGCGAGGCTTG